>NZ_JBFULS010000074.1:0-23241 GCF_054049775.1 Methylobacterium sp. P5_C11
GGCGGTCTCCTGCACGGCGGCGAATTGCTGCTCGACCGAGGCCGCCTGCTCCTGCGCCGAGGCGCGGATCTCCGCCGCCGCCGCGTTCAGGTCGGCGGTGGCGGCCCGGTTCGTCCGGGCGAGGTCCGACAGACCCGACACCATCGCGTTCAGCGTCGCCGCCAGACGCCCGATCTCGTCCCGTCCGCGGGCCGCCAGTTCCCCAGACAGGTCGCCGTCGCCAACACGCGCCACGAACGCCATCACCTGCACCAGTGGCTGGACGATCAGGCGGTTGATGGCGATGCCGATCCCCAGACAGATCAGGAGCGTGAGGAGCGTTCCCACCCAGAGGGCGATGCTCTCGTTGCGTTCACCCTGCGCGACCCGCACGGCCAGCGCCGTGCGGGCGGCGCCTTCGAGACCTTCGATGGCGGCCAGCTTCTGGCGGAAGGTGTCGAACAGCTGCTTGCCCTGACCGTCGGTTTCGATCCTGACAGCCTCGGCCCGTTTCGCCGGATCGGCCGCCATTCGAAGGGCGGCCTCGCCGGTTTCGGTCTGCCAGGTGCGGGCCGCAGTCACGGCGTCGGCGAGGAGGCGCGTGCGCTCGGGATCCTGGCCGATCAAGCTGCCCAGGCGGCCGATCGCCTCGTCGAGGGCCGCGCGGCCGGCGTGATAGGGTTCCAGGCTCCCCTCGCGGCCGGTGATCAGATATCCGCGCAGCCCGGTCTCCTGATTGAGCATCGCCGCCCGGAAGCCGTCGAGCCCGCGGATCAACTGGTTGGAGCGGCTTCGCGCGTCGGTCGCATCGCGCAGCTGTTCGGCCGTGACCAGGACCCAGCCGCTGCTGAGAACCGACACCAGGGCGATGACACCGATCGCACCGCCCAATATGCGGTTGAGACCCAGCGATTGTGACATGGTCTGCTTCATCCTGCTCGGACCTGCGGACGTCGCTGGATTGGCCGCGACCGAGGCTCTGCCGCCTCATAGCGTCCGCGCCCGGTCGATGCGAGACGCGGCATGGGCTGCTGGACGCGCGAGTCGCGCCCGGGACAGGCCGCGGTCCGGATGGCGCCCGCTCCCCGCCGGACCGGTTCGCCGAACGACCGAGCTCGGCGCCGCATCACCTGGCGACGTTTACTATCTGTACACCATCAAACGACTTGTCCTTGTGTACGCAGGCGATCTTCGATGCATCTAAACAGCACTATCCTCACTTCTCGATCGTAATGGCATTACAGCAAGCACTTGCGTCACGAGAGATGCTGATTTCTTTCCTGATCGATACCGATCGCAAGGGCGATCCGCTTGACGCCAACCTGCGGGCGCGGGCACGCGTCGAGCAACTCGACGTCGCCCTCCGGCTCGTGCCGTTCACGATCTTGGTCAGCCTCAGCGTCGTTCAGGTGATCGTCTACCTGTTCTGGCTGCCCGGAAACCGCGCCTATCTCGCTGGGCTCGAGTCGCTCGTCCTGCCCCTCGCGGTCGTCTCGCTCCAGCAATGCTGGCGTTGGCGTTCGCGTCCCAAACCCATCGAGATCGGACCGTCCTTCGTCCAGGGCGTGGTCATCGCCGCCCAGGCCTACGGCTTCCTCCTCGCCTCCGTCCCGGTGATGCTCTTCGCGGGCGCCGATGCCAACGGGCGACTCCTGATCGCCTCCAGCATCGCGGGATTGATCGCGACGGGGATGAGCGCGGCCGTTTTACCGCGGGTCGCGATTAGTTATTCCGGGCTGATCATCCTCGGGTCGTTCATCGCTCTCGGGACCACGGGCGAATCGTTCTATCTCTACGTCGTCGTCCTGCTGTTTTTTTATTCGATCTTCATCTTTTTCACCATTCTGCACCTCAGTCGCCTTCTGACGATGCGGGTGATCGCGCAGATCGAGCTGGAGCGACAACAGGAATTTACGCACCTCCTGCTCAACGAATTCGAGGAGAGTGCCAGTGACTGGCTCTGGGAAACAGATGCCGACCTGCGCCTACAGCATGTCTCGCCGCGTCTGATCGAGGTCGCCGGCTCCTCGGAGCGGCAGCTCATGGGCTTGCCGCTGGAACGTCTGCTTCTACCACCGCTCGCGCCGCCCAAATCCCACTCGAGCACCGCTCTCTGGAGCTGCATCGCGGAGCGTCGCGCATTCCGGAACCTTCACCTGCAGCTCGATATCGCAGGCGAGCGGCGGACTTGGTGTCTGAGCGGAAAGCCGACCTTCAATCGGGTCGGCGTCTTCACCGGGTATCGCGGGGTCGGATCCGACGTGACCGAGAAGCGGCGCTCGGAAGAACGGCTGTCCTATCTCGCCCTGCACGATTCCTTGACCGATTTGCCGAACCGGGTCCTGTTTCATCAGCTCCAGGAAACGGCCCGCCAGCACCTCGGACAGGGCGAACGCTTTGCCGTCCTCGCGCTCGATCTCGATGAGTTCAAGAGCGTCAATGACACCTTCGGCCACGCAGCGGGCGACAACCTCCTGAAGGCCGTCGCCGAGCGCTTGCGGGCGTTCGAGGGGGCGGATGTTCAGCTCGCCCGCCTCGCGGGCGACGAGTTCGCGGTTTTGGCGACCGGGCGGAGCGCCCGTGACACGCATGCCGTCGAGTCGCTGGCGCACGGCATCGTCGAGGTGCTCGCCTCCCCCTTCACCATCGACGGCATTCGCGTGACCGTCAGTGTCAGCGTCGGGATCGCCATCGCGCCGCAGGACGGAAGCCAGGAGATCATGCGGCGCGCCGATCTCGCGCTTTATCGGATGAAGAGCGAGGGGCGAAACGGGTATCGCTTCTACGAAGCCGAGATGGACGAGCGTATCGAGGCACGCCGCGCCTTGACCGCCGACCTGCGGGGCGCGCTCGATCGTGACGAGTTCATCCTCTACTTCCAGCCGATCGTGACGGCCAAGGAGTGCCGCGTCCGCGGCTTCGAGGCACTGCTGCGATGGAAGCATCCGGTGCGCGGCTTCGTCTCGCCCGGCGAGTTCATTCCCCTCGCCGAAGAGACCGGGGTGATCATTCCCCTCGGCGAGTGGATCCTCCGGGAGGCTTGCCGGATCGCGGCCGTCTGGCCGAGCGATGTCCGCATCGCGGTCAATCTCTCACCGCGACAGTTCCGGCATTCGGACCTGCCGCAACTCGTGCGCTCCGCCTTGCGGACGAGCGGCCTGGCCGCCGAACGACTGGAACTGGAGATCACCGAATCGGTGTTCCTGGAGGCCACCCCGGCGATCAATGCCACCCTCACCAAGCTCCGGGAGATGGGCGTGCGCCTGTCGCTCGACGATTTCGGGACCGGCTATTCCAGCCTCAGCTACCTGCGCCGTCTCGCCTTCGACAAGATCAAGATCGACCAGAGCTTCGTCCGGGACCTGCCGCACGAGCGCAGCGCGGCGGCGATCGTTCGCGCGATCATCGACATGGCGACGAGCCTCGACATGACGATCACGGCGGAAGGAGTCGAAACGGACGCGCAGCGCGTCTGCCTGCTGGATCAGGGCTGCCACGAGTTTCAGGGCTACCTGTTCAGCAAGCCCCTTCCCGCCGAGCAGGCCGCCGCCCTGGCGCGCAAGCGCCTGATTCTTCCGACCGCGGTCCAGGCGGCGTGAAACGCCGTCAGGCGCCGAGGGTCGCCGCGCCGGTCGGGTTCGATGCGCCCGGGACCGTGTGCGGCGAGGTCTTCGGCCAGTAGGGCAGGAAGCCCTCGATGATGGTGCGCGGAATATCGAGCGGTCGGTAATGGACCGTATCCACGAACATCAGAGACTGTTCGCCCCGGCCCAGCAGGCCGTTGACCTCGCTGTGAATCTCGTGGGCCAGCGTCACGAACTTCCGATTATGGCTGGCGATGGAGATCCGAACCGTGACCGGTTCGAACTCCATCGCCTCCCGACGGAAATCGTGCTGGAAGGATTTAGTCAGCACGTAGAATTCGGTCGTTTTCAGATCAAAATTCGGCATGCAGATATTGAAGAACAGTTCCCGCGCTTTTCCGACCCAGCGGACGTAATTAGCGAAGTAGACGTTTCCGACCGAATTGGTGTCGTCGTAAGTTGGAATCAGGTGCAGGACGAACCACTGCCCGTCGAAACCGTGGGATGCGACCGTATCCGCCCGATCCAGCGCGACCGGTACCGGCGCGGCTTTCGGCGCCCGGTCCTCGGCCGGTATCAGTTCGCGGGCCGGCTTGGCTTCGCCCCATCCGACAAGCTCGGCGACCATCGGCAATGCCCCGATGAGCCCGATGAGCGGTGCGAGCGTCAGAAGCGACCAACTCGGCGCGATGTAGCCGGTTAGGAAGATCAGGCAGGCCGTCGCCCCGATCATGGAGCTGAGAACCGGATCATACCGGCGCGTCGCGCCGAGGGTCTCGCAGACGAGGCACGCGGCCGCCCCGACGAGGAGCGTGGCGAACGGCATCATCAGGTAGAGCAGCGAGAGATCCGCCCAGATCGCTGCCGACGCCGTGGCGAGGGCCGCCCCCAGGATCCAGACCGGCGAGGCCACCAAACCGGCCGGCACGAAGGCGAGCAGCGGGGAATTGCTGCGCGCCGTAATAGAGGTGCCGAGCCAGCGCGTGGCGCTGTAGAAGCTGTCGATCGTGGTCGCGGCAGCGATGGCCGTCCACACGACGAACGCGGTCGTGGGGCTGATCGCGTGCGTGCGCGCCACGGCCTGCGCCACGGCTGCATAGGCGCCCGGAACGCCATCCGAGGAAACGACAGGCGTACCGAGCCCCGCCTCGGCGGCGAGCAGCGCGTTGATCGTCAGGAGGCCGAGGAACAGGATTGCGCCGGTCAGGTAGGCCGCACGCACGGATCCGCCCGAGCGCCGGATCTCGACGGCACGCTGCCACTGCTGGATATCCATCCAGGGGCCGAGGAGAAATCCCACCAGTGACGGCACGACGAGCCCATAGAAGCGCTCGTCGAAGGCCTGGACGGGAACGCCCGGGCCGTCCCGTTGCGTCGGCAGGCCTGCGAACATCGTTGCGGCTGCGATGAGGCCCAGGACCAGGAGGGTGGCGTGGACGATCCGGATCCCGCGCAGCGGCACCGCGTGTCCGATCGAGCAGGCCACGAGGACGAGGGCGACCACACCCACCGCGGCCTCATGGCCGAACAGCGGAAGCCATCCATAGGCGGCGAAACCGAAGATCGTTATGGCGACGGCAAAGAACTGGGCGCCGAGAAACAGGGGCGCATAGGCGCCCTGGACGGCTGCGATGAGCGCCTCGGGATTTCGACGCGGTGCACCGAGCACCCAGCCGAACAGGGCGAGGCCCCCCGCATTTGGCAGGGCGAAGGCAAGAAACCCGAGCCAACCGTACGTGAGGGTGACATGAATCGCGTAGAAAAAGCCGAGCCCCCAAAACCACGACAAAGCAATCGTGGGGGACCAAGTCGCTGAACGAATGAAATGCGAAGGCATTTTGGCTGCAAGCGCTCCTGACCCGCTACAGCAATAGCGTATCAAATTCGGTTCGGGAATATGTCCGCCTTAGATGCATGGAAATATAAGATTTCCGCGCAGACGAAGACGCATAAGGGCGGGGCCGCCCGGCGCAGCGCGATTCGCTGCGGGCTTGCGGGTCGCAGAGCGAACCCGGCCTTCACGGGCCGGTTCGTCGAGGCGCCTGCGAAATCCGGCCGGTGGCGCAGGCCCGAATGATCCGTCGACGCGGCCGCGTTCTCGCTGCTGCGAACGGGATCGTTTCCGCCATCGCGCGGCGGACCCTTCGATTGGCCGAGAGACGAGGCGCGCGTCAGCCGACCGGGCGATGCATTCCGGGATGACGGCGATCCCCAGCTTGGACGCGCCGACGCAGAGGGGGCGCCTCGACCGCCGAATCGGAATGCTTGTGCGGAAGCCCGGATCGACACGGTGTTCCTGAAGGTGTTTCGTGAACAGCGAAGCGGACAGCCGCATACCGCGTGACGGACCCGGTACCTGCCGGTTACGCAGCGGGACGTCGAATTCCGGAGACTGCCCATGATCGCTGGACCCTACAATCCCCCCTGCGGCGGCCTGCCCGGCCAGACGATGCTGATGACCGGCCGAGCCGTGTTCACCGAGTCCTACGCGGTGATCCCGCACGGCGTGATGAGCGACATCGTCACGAGTGTCCTGCCGGGCTGGGACAGAACCCGGGCCTGGATCCTGGCGCGGCCACTCTCGGGCTTCGCCGAGACCTTCGCCCAGTACCTGATGGAGGTCGCTCCGGGCGGCGGTAGCCAGACCCCCGAGCCGGAGGCGCAGGCCCAGGGCGTGCTGTTCGTGGTCCAGGGCACGGCGAGCCTCGCGCTCGAAGGCGACCGGCATGCCCTGCGGCCGGGCAGCTACGCCTATCTCGCGCCCGGCGCCGCCTGGACCCTGCGCAACGCGGGCGACGAGGCGGTGCGCTTCCACTGGATCCGCAAGGCCTATCAGGTAGCGGCGGGGATCGATGCGCCGACCTCGTTCGTCACGCACGAATCTGCGGTCGAACCGGCCGGCATGGCCGGGACGGACGGTGCCTGGGCGACGACCCGCTTCGTCGCCCCAGACGATCTCCGCCACGACATGCACGTGAACCTTGTGACCCTGCGTCCGGGCGCGTCGATCCCGTTCGAGGAGACGCACGTGATGGAGCACGGGCTGTTCGTGCTCGAGGGCAAGGCCGTCTACCGGCTGAATCGGGACTGGGTGGAGGTGCAGGCGGGCGACTTCATGTGGTTGCGGGCTTTCTGCCCGCAGGCCTGCTACGCGGGAGGACCCGGCCCGTTCCGTTACCTCCTGTACAAGGACGTCAACCGGCATCCGGCGCTGGCGCCGCGCGGGTCAGGCCGATGAGCGTGCCCGCGCCCCGTACGATCGTCGCCCGTTCGCTGACCGCGGAGGCATTCGCGCCCTTCGGATCGGTCATCGATACCGCCGCCGTGGCCCCGCGGCCGATGAATGCCGGGATGGCACGCCGCTTTCACGACCTCGCCGCGATCGAGGTCGTCGGTGCGGGTGCCCACGTCGTGATCGGCCTCGTGGAGGCACGGCCCTACACGATGCCGCTGCGCCTCGGGTTGGTTGAACGTCACCCCCTCGGCGCACAGGCGTTCCTGCCGCTGAGCGCGGCGCCGTTCCTGATCGTGGTCTGCCCCGACGAGGATGGTCGGCCCGGTCTGCCGCAGGCCTTCGTCACCGCGCCCCGCCAGGGGGTCTGTTACGCGCGCAACACCTGGCACGGCGTGTTGACGCCCTATGGGCAGCGGCAGGACTTCATCGTGGTCGACCGGGGTGGACCAGGCGTCAACCTGGAGGAGTACACGTTCGCGGAGCCGTGGATCGTGGCCCTCGCCGACACGGACTGACGGCGCGCGCGTCCGAGCGCTTTCGCGCGCCGATCCGACGCGGTTGTGCCCGCTCCGGATCAACGTGTCGCCGGCCGGATACCCGGATTGGGGCGTTCGGGAACCGCGCTTGCCGTATCAAGGCCGCCCGGATGCCATCATTCCGGAAGGGCGCACGGAGAAAGTCCGTTGACTGCCACCGGCCAGCGGCTATCGAAACCGCAACGATGGAGTCCGCACCAACGCGGACCCGGGGAAGCGCCGGGCTCGCGTGCCCGCACCAGAAAGGCCGCCATGTCGCTGATCCGTACGCCCCTGTCCCGCCGGCGATTCCTCGCGACGGGCTCGACGGCGCTGTTCGCCGGCACCGTTGCCGCGCCCCACGTGGCGCGGGCGCAGAAGGCGGACTTCACCTACAAATACGCCAACAACCTGCCCGACACGCACCCGATGAACATCCGCGCGCGGGAGATGGCGGAGGCTCTGCGGACGGAGAGCGGCGGCCGGTTCGACCTCAAGATCTTCCCTTCCAGCCAGCTCGGCTCGGACACCGACACCCTGAGCCAGCTCCGCTCGGGCAGCGTCGAGTTCTTCACGATGTCGCCGCTGATCCTCTCGACGCTGGTGCCCAACGCCTCGATCAACGGCATCGGCTACGCGTTCCCGAACTACGAGGCCGTCTGGCCGGCGATGGACGGCGAACTCGGCGCCTGGGTCCGCCAGCAGATCGCCAAGGCTGGGCTCGTCGCCATGGAGAAGATCTGGGACAACGGCTACCGGCAGACGACTTCGTCGACCCGGCCAATCGCTACCCCCGACGACTTCAAGGGCTTCCGGATCCGCGTCCCGGTCTCGCCGCTCTGGACCTCGATGTTCAAGGCCTTCGACGCCGCTCCCGCGTCGATCAACCTGAACGAGACCTACTCGGCCCTGCAGACCAAGATCGTCGAGGGTCAGGAAAACCCCCTCGCGGTGATCTCGACGACGAAGTTCTACGAGGTGCAGAAGTACTGCTCGCTCACCAACCACATGTGGGACGGGTACTGGTTCCTGGCGAACCGGCGCGCCTGGGAGCGCATTCCGGCGGATCTGCGCACGATGGTGGCCCGCCACATCGACGCCGCCGGCCTCAAGGAGCGGGCCGACGTCGCCCAGCTCAACGCCAACCTGCAGGCCGATCTGTCGAAGGCCGGCATGGTCTTCAACAAGCCCGATCCGGAGCCCTTCCGCGACAAGCTGCGCAAGGCCGGCTTCTACGCCGAGTGGAAGGGCCGCTACGGCGAGGAAGGCTGGTCTCTCCTGGAGAAGGCCTGCGGGAAGCTCACCTGATGGACTCCGCGGGGGCGCCGCGCGGCGGGGTCGCGCCGTGCTCCCGGCGGGTGATGAACCTCGCGCATTTCCTGCGCCGGGCCGGGCGCCGATTCCCGGACGCGGTGGGGCTCGCCTGGGGCACGCAACGCTTGACCTGGGCCGAACTCGACGCCCGGGTCGACGCCATGGCGGCGGCGCTCGCCGGCCGCGGCGTGGCCAAGGGGGACCGCGTCCTGGTCCAGGCGCGGAACAGCAACCAGCTGTTCGAATCGATGTTCGTCTGCTTCCGGCTCGGGGCCGTCTGGGTCCCGACGAATTTCCGGCAGACGCCCCAGGAAGTCGCGTATCTCGCCAGCGCCAGCGGCGCCTCCGCGCTGATCTGCGGCGCCGGCTTTCCGGATCATGCCGCCGCGGTGCGGGCCGCCTGCCCGGATCTCCACCGCGTCGTCGAGATCGGCGGCGACGCATTCGGGGTGGATTACGACGGCCTCGTCGCCGCCCATCTGGGCGAGGCCGCGCCCACCGCCGACGTCGAGCACGACGATCCGTGCTGGTTCTTCTTCACCTCGGGCACGACCGGCCGCCCGAAGGCGGCGGTCCTCACCCACGGCCAGATGGCCTTCGTCATCACCAACCATCTCTGCGACCTGATGCCGGGCACCACCGAGGAAGACGCCTCGCTGGTCGTGGCGCCGCTCTCCCACGGCGCCGGCATCCACCAGCTCGCGCAGGTCGCGGCCGGCGCGAAGACGGTGCTCACCGCCGGCGAACGCCTCGCCCCGGCCGAGGTCTGGGACCTGGTGGAGCGCTGGCGGATCACCAACCTGTTCACGGTGCCGACCATCGTGAAGCTGCTGACCGAGCATCCGGCGGTCGGCTTGCACGATCATTCCAGCCTGCGCCACGTGATCTATGCGGGCGCGCCGATGTACCGGGCGGATCAGCAGCACGCGTTGCGGGTGCTTGGTCCGGTCCTGGTGCAGTATTTCGGGCTGGGCGAGGTCACCGGCAACATCACGGTGCTGCCGCCGCGCCTGCACGCGGTCGAGGACGGGCCGGACGTGAAGGTCGGCACATGCGGGGTCGAGCGCACCGGCATGCAGGTCCAGATCCAAGACTCTCAGGGCGGTGCGGTCCCGACGGGGGAGACCGGCGAGATCTGCGTCTGCGGCCCGGCGGTGTTCGCGGGCTACTTCGACAACCCGACCGCGAACGCCGCGGCGTTCCGCGACGGCTGGTTCCGGACCGGCGACCTCGGCCATTGCGACGCGGAGGGCTTCCTGTTCATCACCGGCCGCGCCTCGGACATGTACATCTCCGGCGGCTCGAACGTGTACCCGCGGGAGACCGAGGAGAAGCTCCTGACGCATCCGGCGATCTCCGAGGCCGCGATTCTGGGGGTGCCGGACCCGGCCTGGGGCGAGGTCGGCGTGGCGGTCTGCGTTACCCGGCCCGGGGCGACGGTGGAGGAGGGGGCGCTGATCGCGTGGCTGTCCGCCACGGTGGCCCGCTACAAGCTGCCCCGGCGCGTGTTCTTCTGGGATGCCCTGCCGAAGTCCGGCTACGGCAAGGTGACGAAGCGCGCCATCCGCGCGGAACTCGAAGCGCGGGGCGACCTGCCCCTCGAAGGGATGGCGCGGGTGACCGGCCGATAAGGTTTCGGTTCGAGACCGCTCCGTCGTCGCGCGCGCCGCGTCATGAGCCAGGGCCGCGTGACGTCGGCAGGCGTGGCCCCGACGCGATTGCCGCACCGCGCGCGATGATGACCCTGGAGCCAGCAACTTCGGATGGCTCGAGGGGTCGGCGTCCTCGGCCGACCGCACCGCACCCTCCGCATCGTCGGGCGCCCGGCGGCGACGCAGACAACGGTTAACGTCCCGCGTGCGCACCATGTTTTTGCTGCATGTCAGCCCGCACGCCGAGCCCCTCACACGGCCGCGCGGACCGGCTCATATTGCAACGCAGCAATCCCGGCACCCTGCCCGGGCATGACCGGGATCGGGCCTCGATGACCACCCTCGCGAACCTCGTCGGCCTCCGTTCGGACAGCTCCGCCCCCCTCCTCGCGCAGATCGCAGGCCGCCTCGGCGTGGCGGTGCGGCGCGCCGCGGCCGGCCGCTATGCCGAGCAGCGCGAGCGGATCGTGCGCACGGGCGGCGCCGGCATGATCTGAGCGGCTGGGCGCCCCTCAGCGAAGGCGCGCGCGGGCGGCCTCGGTCACGGCCTCGGCGGTGATGCCGAAATGGCGGAACAGGTCTTCCGGCGCACCCGAGGCGCCGAAGCCGGTCATGCCGACGAAGCCGCCCGTCTCGCCGATCCAGCGGTCCCATCCGAAGCGCAGGGCGGCCTCGACCGCGACCCGGACCGTGTCCCGGGGGATGATGCGCTCGCGATAAGCGGCGTCCTGAGCCGCGAAGGCCTCCCAGGACGGCATGGAAACGACCGCCGTCGGGACGCCCTCGGCCTGCAGCAGGTCGCGGGCTGCGAGCGCCAGCGCGACCTCCGACCCCGTCCCGATCAGCGTCACCCGCCGCGCACCCGCGGCCTCCGCCAGCACGTAGGCACCCCGCGCGCAACGGTTCTCGCCGGAGCCGGGCCGCCGGAGGGCCGGCAACGCCTGCCGCGAGCAGATCAGCGATGTCGGGCCGGTCCGGTTGGCCAGGGCCATCTCCCAGCACTCGGCGGTCTCCACCGCGTCGGCCGGGCGCAGCACCAGCATGTTGGGGATGGCCCGCAGGGTCGCGAGGAACTCGACCGGCTGATGGGTCGGCCCGTTGCGGCCGATGGCGATCGAATCGTGGCTATAGACGGTGATGACCGGCAGCTTCATCAGCGCCGCCATGCGGAGCGACGGGCGCATGTAGTCGGAGAAGACGAGGTAGGTGGCGCCAACCGGCACCAGCCCGCGATGGGCCGCGATGCCGTTCATCATCGAGCCCATGGCGTGCTCGCGGATGCCGTAATGCAGGTAGCGGCCGGATCGGTCCTGCGCCGTGAACGCGTGGAATTCGCCCTTGTGCTTCGTCGGACCCTCAAGGTCGGGCGCGCCCGAGAACAGCTCCGGGATCGTGCCCGACAGAGCGGCGGTGATCTCGGCGGACACCTCGATGCTCGGGCGCGCCTCACCGGCCTCTGCAAAACGGTCGCGCAGCGCGCGGAGCTGCGTGTCCCAGTCCTCGGGGAGGCGGGCATCGCTCACCCGGTCGAACGCGGTCCGCGCCGGCGCCGGCAGGGTTTCCCGGCGGCGCTCCCACGCGGCATAGGCATCGCGGTTCCGTCCGCCGACGCCGGCCCGCCACGCCGCAGCGACGGCATCGGGCACCGTGAAGGCCGGATGGTCCCACCCTTTCGCGGCCCGCGCCTCGTCGCAGTCGCGCGCGAATACGCGCCCGCCATGGGCGCCGCGCTGCCCTTCGAGCCGTGGCAGCCCCCGCCCGATCACGGTGCGGCAGGCGATCAGGCTGGGGCGCGGGTCGCCGTGCGCGAGCCGGATCGCCGCCGAGACTGCTTCGACGTCGTGCCCGTCGACGTCCAGCACCTGCCAGTCGGCTGCGCGGAAGCGCGCCTGCACATCCTCCGAGATCGAGAGGTCGGTGGCGCCGTCGTCGGTGATGCGGTTGTCGTCCCACAGGAAGGTCAGCTTCCCGAGACGCAGATGGCCGGCGAGCGAGATCACCTCGTGCGCGATGCCCTCCTGCAGGCAACCGTCCCCGACGAGGGCGTAGGTGCGGTGATCCACCAGCTCGGGGCCGAAGGTCGCCGCGAGCTTGGCCTCGGCCACCGCCATGCCGACCGCATTCGCGATGCCCTGGCCGAGCGGGCCGGTGGTCGCCTCGATCCCGAGTTCGGGCGCGATTTCCGGATGCCCGTGGGTGTGGGAGCCGAGTTCGCGGAAGCGCCGGATCTGCTCCATGGGCAAGCCGGCGTAGCCGGCGAGGTGGAGGGCTGCGTAGAGCAGCATGGAGCCATGGCCGTTAGAGAGCACGAAGCGGTCACGGTCAGGCCAGAGCGGGTCGTCCGGATTGCAGCGCAGATGGCGCGTGAACAGCGCCACGGCGATCTCGGCGCAGCCGAGCGGAGCACCGGGATGGCCGTCCCCCGCCCGCTCGATCGCGTCGAGACCGAGGAAGCGGATCGCGTCGGCCATCCGGGACGTCAGCGTGGCATCGGGCGTGTCGGGCATGGGTCTGACTCGGGCGGTGCGAATTTTCGGCGCGCGGGGACGCCGCCCGGTCGGCACCGCTGCCGTCCGGGATAAATCTCAGTCTGTGGCGTGATCCGCTGGCCTGCGCCGTCCCGGCATCCGCCCGGGTGCAGAGCGTTCAGCCCCGAGCGGTTGCCGTCAGAGGAAGCCGATCGAGAACCAGGGCACGAGGATGATGACGAGGAGGCCGATCAGCAGGGCCACGATGTAGCCGACGATCGGACGCATGCCGGCGTCGGGATGGATCCGGCTGATGGCGCAGGCGGCGTAGTAGCCGACGCCGAAGGGTGGGGCGAACAGCCCGATGCCCATCGCGAGGATCACCACCATGGCGTAGTGGACCTCGTGCACGCCGACAGCCCGTGCGATCGGGAACAGGAGCGGGCCGAACAGCACGATGGCCGGGATTCCCTCCAGCACCGAGCCCAGCACGATGAAGGCGGCTGCCGAGACGAACAGGAAGCCGAGGGCGCCCCCAGGCAGGCTCTTCATGACCTCGGCCAGCGTCTGCGAGAAGCCCGACTGCGTCAGCGCCCAGGCCATGCCGGTGGCAGCGCCGATGATCAGAAGGATCGCACCCGACAACGTCGCGGTCGTCACCAGCATCGGGTAGAGCCGCCGCCAGTCGAACTGGCGGTAGATGAGCAGGCCTGCCAGGGCCGCGTAGACGATGCCGATGGTGGAGACCTCGGTGGCGGTGGCGATGCCCTCGACCACGGCAAAGCGGATCACGAAGGGCAGCGCCAGCGCCGGGATCGCCACGAGGAACGAGCGGCCGATGATCCGCCGCGACGGCCGGGCGACGTGGCTCAGGTCCTCGCCGCGGTAGCGCCACCAGACCAGGGCGCACAGGGTGACGGCGAGCACGAGGCCCGGCAGCAGGCCGCCGGTGAACAGGGCGGTGATCGAGACGCCGGTGACCGAGCCGATGGTGATCAGCACGATCGAGGGCGGGATGGTCTCGGTCTGCGCGCCGGTTGTGGCCAGCAACGCCACGAGGTCGCCTTCCTTGGCGCCGCGGGCCTTCATCTCGGGAAACAGCACCGGAGCGACGGCGGCCATGTCGGCGGCCTTCGATCCGGAGATGCCGGACACGAGGTACATCGCCCCGACCAGCACGTAGTGCAGGCCGCCGCGGACGTGACCGAGCAGCGAGGCGAGGAACCCGACCATGGCCCGGGCCATGCCGGTCATCTCGATCAGGAGGCCGAGGAACACGAAGAGCGGGACCGCCAGCAGGATCAGATGGCTCATGCCCTCGTCCATGCGCCCGACCACCACCATCGACGGTGCGTCGGTGGTCAGCGCGATGTACGCGAAGGTCGACAGGCCGAACGCGAAGGCGATCGGGACCCCGGAGAAGACCAGGGCGCCGACGCCGAGCACGAAGAACAGCAGCAGGTTGAGGTTGCCGAGGGTCGTCAGCCAGGGCTGTAGCGCCACGAGGCCGGCGGCGATTCCGGCGCCCAGCACGAGCGCCCCCGCCGTCAGCTTCCAGTCGGCCGTCTCCAGCAGGCGGATGACCGCGACGATCAGCATGAGGCCGAGGCCGATCGGCAGGGCGGCGGCGCGCCACGCGTTGTTCAGCTCCAGCGCCGGCGTCTGGACGAAGGTCTCCTCGCTGGCGAATTCGAAGGCCGGCTCCAGCAGCAGCGCCACGAAGGTCAGGCCGGCCACCAGGGCGACCGTCTCCAGGAAGGCGCGCAGACGCGGGCCGCTCATGGCGACGAAGGCGGTCATGCGCATGTGCTCGGCCCGGCGGAACGCGACCACGGCGCCCAGCATGGCAAGCCACAGGAACAGGATCGAGGCGAGTTCGTCCGACCAGACGAGGGGCTCGCGGAACACGTAGCGGCTCACGACGCCGCCGAGCAGCACCACGATCTCGGCGAGCACGAGCAGCGCCGCCGGGATCTCCACGAGGTGGCCGAGCCCGTCGTCCAGCCGGCGCAGCCAGGTCCGGGCGCGCAGGGGCGGCCCGGTCAATTCAACCCCCGCCGTCGTCTCGACGGCCGCGATATCGATCTGCATGGCGCCCTCCCGTCGGAGCCGGTCCCGATCCCGCTGCCGGCGGGAACGGCTCCAAGTGCGTCGTCTCGTGCGTCTTGTGGTGCGTCTCGGCGCGCCTTCGTTCTCCGATACCGTTTTTCGGTTCGGCGGAAAGCGCTTCAGGTCAATTTGCCCGACACGTCCTCAAGATGCGACCACGCCGCATCGCCGTACTTCGCTTTCCAGTCCCGGTAGAAGCTCGTCCGCCCGAGGGCCTCGCGGAATCGCGCCCGGTCGACGTCGATGAAGGTGATGCCCTTCGCCGTCAGGCTGTCCCGGAGGGAGACGCTGAGCTTGGCGACATCGGCGCGCTGGTCGTTGGCCGAGCGGTCGAGTTCGCGCGAGACGACGGTGCGCAGATCCTCGGGCAATTTCTGCCACGCGCGCTTGTTGCCGAGGATCCAGTAGCCGTCCCAGACGTGGCCGGTCATGCTGCAGGACTTCTGCACCTCGTAGAGCCGGGTGGTGGCCGTGATGGCGAGGGGGTTCTCCTGTCCCTCGACCACCTTGGTCTGGAGCGAGGAGTACAGCTCGTTGAAATTGATCGGCGCCGCGCCGGCATCGAAGGCCTTGAACAGGGAGGTGAGCATCGGCGCCGGCGGGACGCGGATCTTGAAGCCCTTCAGGTCCTCCGGTGTCCGGATTTCGCGGGTCGAGGAGGTGATCTGCCGGAAGCCGTTGTCCCAGACCTTGGAGACGGTCAGGATCGGCGTCTTGGCGATCTCGGAGCGGACATAGGTGCCGAGGCCTCCGTCCATGGCCGACCAGACGGCGTCGTAATCCTTGAAGGCGAAGCCGGTGTTGGGCAGGCTCGCGGCCGGCACGAAGGTGGCCAGGATCGAGGTCGCGAGGTTGAAGAACTCGACGCTGCCGTTTCGGACCTGCGCCAGGAGATCGGTGTCCGAGCCCAGCTGATTGGCGGGAAACAGCTTGATCTCCAGCCGTCCGTTGGTGGCCTCGCGGATCCGGTCGAGGGCCTCCTGCGCCCGGATGTTGACCGGATGGGTCGGATCCTGCCCGGTGGCGAGCTTGTAGGTGAACTCGGCGGCTTGCCCCCGCCGTGTGAGGATGCCGAAGGCCGGCAGGGCGGCCGCGCCCACGAGCAGGCTTCGGCGGCTGAGACGCGTGTCGCGCATGGTTTCACTCCCTGGATGGTCCGGGTCGCCCGGTCCCCGCCGTTGACCGCCGGTGGAGGGCACGACCCGCGTTGCTGTCCGGGGCGGCGGGCGTGTGCCCGACGCCGTCATCGCGCGTCTTCCGCGGACGCCTACCCGCCGTCGCCGTTGAGCAGGCGGTAGGCGCGGATCACCTGGCTGTCGTCGGCGACGCCGTCGCCGCGACCGGAGGTCGAGACGAAGAGCTGGTGGGCGAGCGCCGCCAGCGGCAGCGCCGCTCCCGCGCCGCGGCCGGCCTCGAGCACGATTCCGAGGTCCTTCACGAAGATGTCGACCGCGCTGGTGACCTGCGGCGCGGCCTCGAGCATCCGGGGGCCGCGGTCGCGCAGCATCCAGCTCGCGGCCGAGGAGCCCGAAAGGATCTCCAGCACCACGGCGAGATCGACGCCGACGCGACCGGCGAGCGCCAGTGCCTCGGCGGCGGCGGCGATGTGGACGCCGCACAGGAGCTGGTTCACGGCCTTGACGGTGGCACCCTGTCCCGGGCGCTCGCCGACGTGGAAGATCCGGTCGCCGAGTGTGTCGAGGGCCGGCCTCAAAGCGGCCAGCGTCTCGGCGGGCGCCGCCGCCATGATCGTGAGCCGGCCGGCCTGGGCGCCGACGACGCCGCCCGAGACCGGGGCATCGACGAAGCGGCGGCCGGCTGCCGCGACGCGTTCGGCCAGCTGCTCCACCGCCTGCGGCGGGCAGGTCGCCGTCAGGGCCACGATGCCGTCCGGAGCGAGGGCGTCGAGGGCGCCCTGCGCGAACAAGACGTCCTCGGCCTGCGCGGCGTTCACCACCATGAGCAGGAGCGCGTCAGCGCCCGCAGCGGCCTCGGCCGGGGTTTCGGCCGGAATCCCGCCCGCGGCCGCCAGGGCCGCGCGGCCCTCCGGCCGCAGGTCGTAGCCGCGGACCGCGAAGCCCGCAGCGACCAGGTTGGTCGCTATCGGCAGGCCCATGGCGCCGAGGCCGACGAGGGCGATTTGGTTCAGAGCCATGCCCGGATGCTCCGCGCCATCGCGGCGGCCGAGATGCCGTAGCGGTCGTGGAGCGTCGGCAGGGCGCCGGCATCGAGGAACTCATCCGGCAGGCCGATCTGGCGGAAGCCGCGCCCCGGCATCACGCCCTCGCGCATCAGCAGGCCGGCCACCGCCTCGCCGAGGCCGCCGATCACGCTGTGGTTCTCGGCCACGACGATCAGCCGGCCGCCCCGCCGGGCCTCGTGCAGGATCGTCGCCGTGTCGAGGGGCTTGATCGTCGGCACGTGCAGGACCGCCACGTCGACCCGGTCGTCGCGCAGGGCCTCGGCGACCTCCAGGGCGCGCATGGTCATCAGGCCCGAGGCGATCACCAGGACGTCGCGGCCGTCGCGGATCGTCTTGGCCTTGCCCAGCTCGAACGTGTAGCCGTACTCGTCCAGCACCAGCGGGACGTTGCCACGCAGGAGCCGCAGGTAGACCGGCCCCTTGTGGGCCGCCATGGCGGGGACGACCTGCTCGGTCTCGTGAGCATCGCAGGGGTCGATGATCGTGAGGTTCGGCATTCCGCGGAAGATCGCGAGATCCTCCGTCGCCTGGTGGCTCGGGCCGTAGCCGGTGGTCAGGCCGGGCAGGGCGCAGGCGATCTTGACGTCGAGGTTCTCCTCCGCGATCGCGAGGCAGATGAAGTCGTAGGCGCGCCGCGCCGCGAACACCGCGTAGGTGGTGGCGAAGGGCGTGAACCCTTCCCGGGCGAGGCCCGCGGCGGCGCTCATCAGCAGCTGCTCGGCCATCCCCATCTGGTAGAACCGCTCGGGATGGGCCTGCGCGAAGATGTGCAGGTCCGTGTATTTCGACAGGTCCGCCGACAGGCCGACGATGTCGGGCCGCGTCTTGGCGAGTTCGACCAGGGCGTGGCCGAAGGGTGCGGCCTTCGTGCGCTGCCCGGGGGCGGCGAGCGAGGCAATCATCGCCGAGGTCTTGGCGCCGCTGCCGGCGCGGGGGGCGGGCTTCTCGTACTTGGAGCGTCTCACCGCACTCTCCCCTCGTCCAGGATCGCCAGGGCTCGCTGCCACTCGTCCGGCTCGACCCGCAGGAAGTGATTGCGCTCGCGTTCCTCCAGGAACGGCACGCCCTTCGCCATGCGGGTGTCGCAGATGATGACCCGGGGCTGCGGGCCGGGGTTGTTGCGCGCGGCGTCGAAGGCCCTGACCAGGGCGTCGATATCGTTGCCGTCGACCCGCTGGACGAACCAGTTGAAGGCCTCGAATTTCGGCGCCAGCGGCTCGAAGTTGAGCACCCCGCGCGACGCGCCGTCCGCCTGCATGCCGTTCACGTCGACGAGGCCGATGAGGTTGTCGAGCTTGAACGAGCCCGCCGACATCGCGGCCTCCCAGGTCGAGCCCTCGTCCAGCTCGCCGTCGGAGAACAGGTTGTAGATGAAGCTCTTCGAGTTCTTCCGCTTCAGCCCGAGCGCCATGCCGACCGCGATCCCGAGCCCGTGGCCCAGGGACCCGCCGGTGATCTCCATGCCGGGCGTGTAGGCGGCCATGCCGGACATCGGCAGGCGGCTGTCGTCGCCGCCGTAGCTCGTCAGCTCGTCCTCGGGGAGGATCTCCGCCTCGATCAGCGCTGCGTAGAGGGCGATGGCGTAGTGGCCGATCGACAGCAGGAACCGGTCGCGGCCCTCCCATTCGGGATCCTCGGGCCGGTAGGTGAGGGCGTGGAAGTAGCTCACCGCCAGCACGTCGGAGATGCCGAGCGCCTGGGCGATGTAGCCCTGGCCCTGGACCTCGCCCATGCGCAGGGCGTGGCGGCGGATGCGGTAGGCACGCTCGGCGAGCGGGACGTTGGAGCCGGCGCGGGGGCGCTCGGTCGCTGACGGAGACGTCATGGCGCGGCCCTTAATGGATCAGCATGCCGCCGTTCACGTCGATCACCGCCCCGGTGATGTACGTGGACAGGTCGGAGACCAGGAACAGGCAGGCATTGGCGACGTCGTCCGCCACGCCGAGGCGCCCCAGGGGGATGCCCTTGGCGATCTCGACCTTCAGCTCGGGGGTGAGCTTGCCGCCGGTGATGTCGGTCTGGATCAGGCCGGGGGTCACGGAATTCACCCGGACGCCGTCGGGGCCGAGCTCGCGGGCCATGGCCTTGGCGAGGCCGAGCACGCCGCCCTTGGCGGCGCTGTAATGCGGGCCGCCGAAGATGCCGCCGCCCCGCTGGGCCGAGACCGACGACATGCACACAATCGCGCCCGCGCCCTGGCCGCGCATCGCCGGGATCACCGCCTGGCTCATGTAGAGCGTGCCGCGCAGGTTCACGTCGGTGACCGCGTCGTAGTTCTCCGGCTCGATCTCCATGATCTTGAGGGGCTGGGTGATGCCGGCGTTGTTGACGAGGACGTCGATCCGCCCGAGGCGGGCCGCGATCTCGTCTGCAGCGGCCGAGCAGGCCGCCCGGTCGATGACGTTGCAGGCCAGCCCGATATGGCCGGGACCGATGTCGCGGGCGGCCGCCTCGGCCTGCCCGGCATCGAGGTCCAGGATCGCGACCCGGGCGCCCTGGCTCGCGAAAAGCCGCGCGGTGGCCTTTCCGATCCCGCGGGCGGAGGCCGCCCCGGTGATTACGCACACCCGATCGTTCAGCAGCATGGAAACCTCCCGGCGATCCGCGACGAGGCGCGGTCGAACCTGTCGTCAGGACGGAGGGTGCGGCGGGCCGGCGACCGCGATCCTGCGGATCGCGCGGTCTGCGGCGTCGTCTCCTCTCGTCTGTCGTGTTGGAGAGACTGTGCCTCCACGGCATGCCCGCGACAAACGCGCAATTTGCACGCGCAGGTGAATCCAGATCACCTTTTCCCGGTCAGGCGAGTTCCGCGCTCAAGGGGATCGCGAGTTCCTCGGCAAGCCAGCGCGCGAAGACCCGGAGTGGCGCCCGGCGGCGGACGTCGACCGGGCAAACGAAGTGATGGCCGACGTAGCTGATGTCCTGAGAACGCCTAGCCAACGGCGCGACGAGCCGCCCGGCCGCAACCTCCCGCTCGGCGAGGCGTGTGGATTCGAGGGCGACCCCGAGCCCGTCCGCCGCAGCGGCCAGGGCCAGGAAGCTCCGGTCGAAGCGGATTCCCGCACTCGGCTGCGTGACGAGCTGGTTTCGCTCGAACCAATGCGACCAGCGCACCTGCTTGTTGTCGCTCTGGATCAGGGTCTGTGCCAGCAGGTCGGCGGGTTCGCGGATCCGGGCGGCCCGCACGGGATCGCAGAGCGGCGTCACCGTCTCCAGGCCCAGCGGCATGCGGACCAGGCCTTCCCCACGGGGCGGTCCGTAGACGATGTCGGCATCGAACTCGTCCGTGATGAATCGGGCGTAGTCCATACCGGCGGCCAGACGCACCTCGAAACCCGGATGGGCGCTGAGGAAGCGCGCGAGCCGCGGCGCCAGCCATTGCGCGGCGAAGCTCGGCGCGCAGTGCAGCCGCAGAAGTTGCGGTCCCCGATTCGCCACGAGATCGAAGCCGCGGTTGAGTTCGGCGAAGGCGCGTCCGACATGATCGCAGAGCGCCTCGCCGGCCGGGGTCGGCGTGATCCCCTGTCCGACTCGCTCGAACAGGACGACCCCCAAAGTCTCTTCCATCTTGCGCAGGGCGTGACTCACCGCGCTCGGAGACAGGTTGAGTTCGCCGGCGGCGGCCTTGAACGAGCGCCGTCGCGCGGCGGCCTCGAAGATTCGGATTGCGGAGAGGGGAACCGGCGGCCTCATCCCGGGCAGCATGGGCCGCTCTCGTCGATCCTGGCAATGGCAGCCGGACGATGCGCACAGGACGCGGTCGCCACCGGATGAAGCAGAACGGCGACGAATTCGACGCGATCAGGCCACGCGTTGGCTGCGAACCCGGACCGGCGACGCGGCCTGTCCCTGCTGGGTCACCTGCCGGAGAACGGCGACCATTGCATCGGTCCGCGCTTCGCGGTCCGGCGGCCCCAGATCATCGCGGGAGCTGCGCCATGCCAAGAGGAGGCAGGCGAGGATGGCGAACGTGCTGGCCGCGAGGGGAGCGATGATCAGTGCGGCCAGGGCACTGATCGGCGCCAGGATCACGGCTGTCGCGAGGCCGCTCAAAACGGCCGCCGCCATCATGACGATCATCGGAGCCTCGCCCGATCGATGTGATCGGTTCCCTTGACCGGCCACCGGCCTACGATCACGTGAAAAGGGTTGATAATTGGTAAATCGCAAGCGGCCGATCGATTGTCCCGGTCCCGAGAGAGCAGGGTTACGCTGGGGCGGTTTTGCGGGGGAGGGAGCAGCGCGCCGATCTGACACTGAGGGTTGGCTCGGCTTCTTTGGCTGTGCCGCAGTAGTTGAGACAGACGCCGCATTGACAATGCCATGGCCTCCGGCCGTCAGCGGTCCGACCTGGGGCCTTTCAGAGATCGCTGGTTGCGTTGTATCGCGGGACGCGAATTGCACTGTTATGGCGCCGTGTTCGAAGCGAAACGCTCGCCGCCAAGATTGATCAAATACTCGTGATCATTTTGTATCTGGATGTCGTAGGCTTTTTGACTCGATCGGATGCAATCAGTCGAGTCGCCTGATATGAAGTGGCCATCCCTGGTATAGAATGATCACTTGCTGTACGCGGTTTGGCAGTGATAACCCTTCAATGTCGGGCATGCGGGAATATTATATTCGATGGCTATCGATGATAGTGCTATCGTGCGGCTGCGCGAGATCGCAGCTGTTGTAGGCTGTCCGGTCGAAGCTTTTTTCGCGTCGGCGGACGAAGGGGTCGAGGCGGGCATGACCCACGAATTGATCTGCCTGTGGAATGCGCTTCAGGAGCCTCAAGCGCGACAACGCGTCCTCATGATCGCACGACGCGAGCTTCTGCGTGAGGCCCGCGGGTCGGACGCTGGCGAGTGACAAGAAGGGCTGACGTTGCGATGACCGAACGGGTCAGCGCCGTCCGGGATAGTTTCGCGGGATGCCACAGCAGCATCCCGTCCCTGTGAAGCCTGGGCCGATTCCCGCTCCGAAACGACGGGTCGGCGGCAAGCCCCGACCGTGGGGTCGGTTCACCCGTCGCCGCGGTCACGATGGGCGAAGTAGGGACACATGCGACGATCGGGTGACGCCGCTGTGCATCCGGTGCGCCCCAGCTTCGGGAGGTGCCACTGCAGTGCCGATCCGAAACGTCGGCACCGGCATCCTCGCGGATCACCCTGTTGCGTGACCCTGGGCGATCCAACCGAGCACCGTCGCGCAGCGCTCGGCCTGATCGCGGGTCAGCCCCGAGGCGACGGCCGCGCCGTTGCGATAGACGACGAAGGTGCCATCGTCGGTTGCGCGGATCTTGATGGAGGCCATCACTCGGCTCCCGAGGCGAGGACCTGAAGCTGCGACAGCCCGGCGGCTGTGATCTGCCAGACGGCAAGCCGTCCCTCCGCGCTGTCCGGATGGTCGACCCGCTGGAGGTGACCGGTGGTTTCGAGGGCGGCGAGGCGGCTGTGATCGCTGGGCCATGACGCGTCGGGCTTCTTGCGAATCGAGATCCGGTAGTCCCCGGCTTCTGCTGCTTTGCTGAGAAGGCGGCGCTCGTGGTTGACCAGCATCGGCACTCCTGGGCGGACGAGACGGGTAGGCGTTACTTACGTACAGGCTGGCCGATATGGTTAAGCTTGGCAACCCCACGGGTGCAATGCCCTTTGGATCGGCATCGGGCGAGGCCGGCATCGGAGCGGTCGCCACCCGTATCCCGTGGCGTGTTCGATCTCGGGGTGTCGATTCACGGGTCCGATTCCCGGCCAAGGCGAATTGGGTGAGTGGCGGCGGGGCCGTCGGGCATCCGCACCGGCTTCCGAAGCGCGGTCGCGGGTCACCGGGCAGCCCGCTTGACCGATCCCGTTCCGCAAGGATTCGGCGTGCACGGGCTGCCCCATCGAACACAAAAAAGGCCGGCCGGGTTTCCCCGGCCGGCCGTCGTTCCGACGATGTGAGCGCTTACCGCAGGAGCTGGAGGACGCCCTGCTGGGCGGAGTTGGCCAGGGAGAGGGCGGAGATGCCCATCGACTGGCGGGTCGACAGCGCCTGCGAGTTGGCCGCTTCCTGGTTCAGGTCGGCGTTGGTCAGGTTGGCCGAGCCGGTCTGAAGGACGTTGATCAACTGCTTGGAGAAGTCCTGGCGGTTCTGCACCACCGACAGGTTCGAGCCGAGGGTGCTCGCCGCCGAGTTCAGGGCGGTTCCGGCGC
>NZ_JBFULS010000075.1:0-22686 GCF_054049775.1 Methylobacterium sp. P5_C11
GATCCGGTCGCGCCGCTCGGTCAGGATCTTGTGCGGGTAGCACTGGTGGCCGACGTCCCAGACGATCCGGTCGTCGGGCGTGTCGAACACGTGGTGCAGCGCAACCGTCAGCTCGACCACCCCGAGACCCGAGCCCAGATGGCCGCCGGTGATCGACACCGCGTCGATCATCTCGGCCCGGACCGCCTCCGCAACCGCCGGAAGATCCGACTCCGGCAAACGCCGCAACGCCGCCGGATTCGGGACACGGTCCAGCAACGCCGATTGCTCAGGTGATATCGCCAATGGTCGCATCCGCTCGTTCGAGTGTGGCGACGGCCGCATCGCGGACCCGAGGCCACCGCGACACCAGCACCTGGAGTTACGCGTTCATGCTAGAACCCGCCCATCCGTCGCTGTCATGATAGTGCCAGTTACGGACGATCGGCAGCGCGATCAATGTCGGGCGGTCGTTTTTTTCTTTCACGTGCCCTTACCGCCACAAGAGGTTTACCTTTGAGCCCGGCTCGTCTGTGCACAATCCTGCTCACGCTCGCGATTACCGGCAGCAGCCAAGCTTACGCCGAGCCGCGCCCCCCGGACGGCAATCTCGACTTCCTGTGCAACTTCCTCGGCGACTGCCCAGTCCGGGTGTCCCCGGGCGGCCCGGACCGGGATGCGCGCCCCTTCGGCGGCACTCTGGGCCGGCCCTGCGCGTGGCGAGACCGCCCGACTCCGGAGGGCGTGCGCAGGGTCCGCGTATGCTGGTGACGCGTCGCCCGGGCCTCGTCGCCGCGGCCCTCGTCCTGGCGCTCGGATCGACCGCCGCCCGCGCGCAGGACGCCTGTCCGGCCCTGTTCGCGGACGGACGGACGCCTGTCCTGACGAATCCGAAGCTCGCCGTGCGGGCGACCCCGCTCTGCTTCGAGGCCTTCGCGGTGCTCCATTCCGGCGTGACCCGCACCCCCCTCTACGCCGCCGAGCACCTGACCCGAGCCAGCGTCGCCGCGGCGCGCACGGTGGCCCGCGACGATGCCTTCCATGAAGAAGCCCGCCTGCCGGAAGACCAGCGGGCCGCGCTGGAGGACTACGTCCGCAGCGGCTTCGACCGGGGCCACCTCGCACCGGCCGGCGATATGCCGACGATGGGCGCCCAAGCCGAGTCGTTCAGCCTCGCCAACATCGTGCCGCAGAACCGGGTGCTGAACCGCGGCCTCTGGGCCGATATCGAGGAGAGCGTGCGTCGGCTCGCCACCCGGCGCGGCGCGCTCTTCGTCGTCACCGGCGTCATCTTCTCCGGCACCTCCGTGGAGCAGATCAAGGGCGGCGTCCTGGTGCCGACGCTGCTCTTCAAGGCCGTCTATGATCCGGCGCGCGGCGAGGCCGGCGCGTATCTCGCCCGGAACGACGAATCGAAGGAATGGCGCGCGCTGTCGATCGAGGCTCTCCTCCAGGAGGCCGGGATCGACGTGTTCCCGGGCCTGCCGCTCGAGGCGCGCGCCACCGCGATGAACCTGCCGGACCCCCACGCCTCCGCCCGCGCGGACGAGCGCCGGCCCCGGCACGCAGAGACGTGGCAGGACTGGCTGGAGCGGGAGATCACCCGCGCACTGCGGAAGCTCGTCCGCGACCTGCTGCGCGCGTTCTTCTGAGAGGGACCCATGCCCGAGGACAAGCCCCGCGCGAAGACCCAGGCCGAGAGCCCAAATCCGAAGGCCTTCACGCCCTTTGCGGACGATGCCGGCGTGCGCACCGTCGGCGCCCTCTCCTTCGAGAACGGGACCGACCGGATCGCCCTCCACGGCTCCCTCGACCTCACGCGCGACAGGACCGGCCTGGAGCAGGCGCGCCTGCTCCGCCGGACACTGGACGCGATCGTGAAGGCGCTGGAGGCGGAGGACCTGCCCGAGGCGGTGGCCGACGCCGTCGACGCGGCGCCGCGGTCGGTCAAGAACCCCTTCGCCTGAGCGGCCACGGCGGCGCCGTCCTTGCCGCCTCCCGGCGGGCCTGATACTCGGACAGGGTCATTCCTATATCGTAGGGACGCGCGTTCAGGACGGGTGCCAAGGCCCGGTGCCTGACCCGTGCCGCTGGCACGATCCGCGCAGTTCCGAACAACGCGTCGAGGACGATCCGCGATGGCTCGCGAATTCATCTACCACATGCGGGGCCTGACCAAGGCCTATACCGGCGGCAAGAAGGTCCTGGATAGCGTCAACCTGTCGTTCTATCCGGACGCCAAGATCGGCGTCCTGGGCATCAACGGCTCGGGCAAGTCGACGCTGCTGAAGATCATGGCCGGCATCGACAAGGAGTTCACCGGCGACGGCTGGGTCGCGCAGGGCGCGCGGGTCGGCTACCTGCCGCAGGAACCCCAGCTCGATCCGAACAAGTCCGTCCGCGAGAACGTGATGGAGGGCGTGGCCGAGAAGCAGGCCATGCTCGACCGCTACAACGAACTCGCCATGAACTACTCGGAGGAGACGGCCGACGAGATGACCGAGCTCCAGGACCGGATCGAGTCGCTCGGTCTCTGGGAGCTGGATTCGAAGGTCGATCAGGCCATGGAGGCCCTCGGCTGCCCGAGCGACGAGCAGCCGGTCGCCACCTTGTCGGGCGGCGAGCGCCGCCGCATCGCGCTCTGTCGCCTGCTCCTGTGGGAGCCGGAGCTGCTCCTCCTCGACGAGCCGACCAACCACCTCGACGCCGAGACGGTGAACTGGCTGGAGGGCCACCTGCGCCAGTATCCGGGCGCGATCCTGATCGTGACCCACGACCGCTACTTCCTCGACAACGTCACCAGCTGGATCCTGGAGCTCGATCGCGGCAAGGGCATCCCGTACGAGGGCAACTACTCGGCCTGGTTGGTCCAGAAGCAGAAGCGCCTGGAGCAGGAGGGCCGCGAGGACATGGTCCGGCAGCGCTCCATCGCCCGCGAGCAGGAGTGGATCGCCGCCTCCCCGAAGGCGCGCCAGTCCAAGTCGAAGGCCCGCATCACCCGCTACGAGGAGCTGGTCGCCAAGCAGAACAACAAGGTCGACGCCTCCGCGCAGATCGTCATCCCGATCGACGAGCGGCTCGGCAACAACGTCATCGAGTTCGAGCATCTGAGCAAGGCGTTCGGCGACAGGCTGCTGATCGAGGACCTGTCGTTCAAGCTGCCACCGGGCGGTATCGTCGGCGTGATCGGTCCCAACGGCGCCGGCAAGACCACCCTGTTCAAGATGATCACCGGCCAGGAGAAGCCCGACAGCGGCAAGATCGAGGTCGGCGAGACCGTCAAGCTGGGCTACGTCGACCAGTCGCGCGACGCCCTCGATCCGAATGCCACGGTCTGGCAGGAGGTCTCGGGCGGCAACGACATCATCTATTTCAACAAGCGCGAGATCAACTCGCGCGCCTACTGCGCGGCCTTCGCCTTCAAGGGTCCCGACCAGCAGAAGAAAGTCGGCACGCTCTCGGGCGGTGAGCGCAACCGCGTCCACTTGGCCCGTACCCTGAAGGGCGGCGCCAACGTCCTGCTCCTCGACGAGCCGACCAACGACCTCGACATGGAGACCCTGCGTGCCCTCGAGGACGCGCTGGAGGACTACGCCGGCTGCGCGGTCATCATCAGCCACGATCGCTGGTTCCTGAACCGCATCGCGACGCACATCCTCGCCTTCGAAGGCGACAGCCACGTGGAATGGTTCGAGGGCAACTTCTCCGACTACGAGGCCGACAAGGTGCGCCGGCTCGGGGCGGATTCGATCATGCCGAAGAAGATCAAGTACAAGCGCTTCTCGCGCTGAGGTTCAGACGTCTGCCGCAGGCCGATCCGGTTCTGGGGCAGACGCAGACCCCGGAGAACGGTGCAGCAGCCGCGGCCCGGATGCGGCGCAGGACCGGACGCTCTGTCGGACCTGCGCGGCCGATCATCCGAGACGCTCCCGGGCCTTCGCCAGGATCGTGGACAGGCTCTGCGAGAGCGGAACAGCCGGCGCCCATCCGGTGGCGGCCATGAAGGCCCCCGGGTCGCAGCCCTCGCTGCGTACGCCCGCCGACCGGACCCGCCCGGGTGCCACCCGGAGGGTTAAGCGCGCGTCCGTCATGCCGCGGAGCACGTCCAGAATGTCGGAGACCGCCGTCACGACGCCGGACCCGACATTGAAGATCCCGCCATCCGGGAGGTCGTCGAGCCGCTCGACCACGCGCAGGCACGCCGCGGTGAAGTCGGCCACGTCGAAGAAATCACGCCCCGCGGAAAGGTCGCCGACATCCAGGCTCGGCGGCGCGAGGCCCCGCTCGATCCGGGCGATCTGACCGGCGAACGAGGCGACCACGAAGGCCTCGCTCTGCCCGGCTCCAATATAGTTCGACGGCCGCAGCACCAGATGCCTGACGCGGGCATTCGTCAGGACGTCGCGCAGGATGTACTCGCAGGCGTTCTTGGTTCGGCCCGAGATGGTATCGGGACGCGGGGTGATGCTCTCGTCCGGGCGTGCCCGGTCGCGAAACGCCTCTCCGTAGACGACGGTCGAGCTGATGAAGACGAGGGCCGCCCGGGTCTTCGCCACGGCCTCGGCGAGGTTCAGGGTGCCGAGCAATTCCGCCCGCCAGGCATAGGACGGTGTTTCGCTCGACTGGGCCACGGAGGCCAGTGCCGCGAGATGGAAAACGATGGTCGGGTCGAAGGCCGTGACCGTTTCAGCGAGGTCGTGGGCGTCGAAGGGATCGACGGCCCTGAGCGTCACGCCGTCGAGGGGCGGTTGCGGGCTCGGATCGAGGCCGAGGATCCGGCTGCCGGGCGGCAGTTCCCGATGCAGCACCTCGAGCAGGCGGCGACCGAGGTAGTCTCCGGCTCCGGTGACGAGGACACGCATGATCCTGAACCCAACCCTGAGCCTCGCCCCCGGCGCAGGCGGCGACGGGAGCCGGGATCGCCTGCCGGATCTATACCGGGCTTGGCCGGGAAGCGAGGGGCGCGGGGCAACCGGCCGGCGCAGCGGAACACGGTCTTGGGATCGACCGTCGGTCCGACCGGACAATGTGAACACCTGAACAAAGGCGCGTGATCGGCGCAGCCTCCCGAGGCAAACGCGTTATTGTTGCATTGCGGCCGCGGCAGCGCTGCATCCGATCTGAGAGCGCCATGGCGAGAGCTGAGTGACGGGCATCGACGACCTCGAAAGACCCGCCGCCGGCTTGGTGCCGGCGATCTCCGCTCCCCCTGCCGGCGCGCGGCCCGCGAAGCCCGCGCGCGACGCGCGGGTCGACGTGGTGCGCGGCTTCGCGCTGCTGACGATCTTCATCGATCATATCCCGCGCAACGGGCCGGCCCTCCTGACGCTGCACAATTTCGGTTTCTCGGACGCCGCCGAGATCTTCGTGCTGCTGGCCGGCTACTCGTCCATGATCGCCTATGGCGGGCTGTTCCGGAGGGCCGGGATCCGGACCGCGCTGGCGCGCATCGCCCGGCGCTGCCTGCGCATCTATCTGTTCCAGGCGGGGTTGCTGCTCGCGACCCTGGTGATCGTCCGGATCTGGATGGACCTGACCGGCCTCACGCCGCGATTCGGCGTCGCGCCCCTGATGCAGATGGGTCTCCTGCCGGGCCTCCTGCGGGGCCTCGCGCTGAACGCGCTGCCGAACTACCTCGATATCTTGCCACTCTACATCCTGCTGCTCGCGCTGTTTCCGCTGATCTATCTCGGGATGCGGCGCGGCATCTGGGGCGTTCTGGCCCTGTCGGGGACGCTGTGGATCGCCGCCAACGTCGATCATCAGCTGAACCTGCCGAATGCCGCGGCGGTGGATGACGGCTGGTACTTCAATCCCTTCGCGTGGCAGTTCCTGTTCGTGATCGGTGCGGCGCTGGCCGTCACCGTCCGTGATCGGGACGGCCTGCTGCCGCGGCGCGGCTGGGCCGTGGCGGCGGCCTCGGCGTATCTCGTCTTCGCCCTCTTCCAGGGCGGCTCCTGGGGGGAATGGGGGCTTCCGGACCTCAGACCGCTGTCGATCGGCGTGCCGGACAAGAGCCATGTCGGGCCGCTGCGCCTGATCAACATGCTGGCGCTGACCTACCTGCTGTTCAGCATGTCGGCCGTGCAGCGCGTCAGCCGGTGGCGGTCGCTTCGCCTCGTCGACGCCTGCGGCCGGCACTCGCTGGAGATCTTCGCCGCCGGCTGCCTCGCGGCGCTCATCGGCCGCATCCTCTACCGCACCTTCGATCCCACATGGCCGCTGCAGATCGCGGTCAACCTCGGCGGGCTCGCGACGATGCTGGTGCTCGCCTACGGTCTGGATTCCCGTCTGCGCGGGGCCGCCGGATCCGATCGGGCCGGCCGCCGGGCGAGCTCGGACAAGAGGTGATGCGATGCCGCCGATGCGCCGGAAGGGCGATCTGCCGGAAAAGATCTGCGCGCAATGCGGTCGTCCGTTCGCATGGCGCAAGAAGTGGGCGCGTGTCTGGGACGAGGTCCGCTACTGCTCGGACCGGTGTCGCGCCGAGGCCCGGGCCGGGCGTGGCCGCGACGCCGCCCGGGGATGAGGCCGCGCCGGTTCGCTCGGTCAGTCGTCGCGCGCGGGTCGGCGCACCCGGACAGCGTGGCCGCGCCTGAACCCCGTCTCTCCGCCCGCGCGACGACGGAGGCAGCCGCGTCTTTCCGCAGAGGCGTGGCGACGGCGTCGGCAGGGTCACAGATCCAGCGCGGCCAACGCATCCGGCGTGTCGATGTCGAGGGCCGTTGCCGGGTCGCCGGAGATCTCGAGCACATCCGCCCGCCCCCTGAGCAGAGGGCCGGCGCCATGATCACCGGCGAGGCGGTCGATCTCCGGGCCGAGCCGGCGCAGATTCAGGAGGACGGGGTTCCCGCGCCGCCCATCCTGCACGGGGACTACGGCCGCGGGCGCCTCCGCGGCGCTCGCGAAGGAGCCCGCGAGACGGTCGATATGCGCGGCCGTGACCCGTGGCATGTCGCCCAGAACGATCACGGCCGCCCCGCAGGCCGGCGGCAGCGCCGCGACGCCGGCGCGCAGCGAGGTCGCGAGGCCGGCGCGGAAATCCGGATTGTCGACGCGGATGAGGTCGAGCCCGGCGAGGGCCGCCCGGACCGCCGCCGCGTGCGCGCCGAACACGGCGACAACCGGGCGGGGACGGGCGCGGAGGGCGGCCTCGGCCGCGTGGCGGACCAGCGGGATTCCGTTCAAAGGGGCGAGCAGCTTCGGTTCAGGGCCGAACCGGGTGCCCATGCCCGCCGCGAGGAGGATCGTCCCGACCTCAGACATCCGATCCGGACTCCGCTTCGGCCTGCTCGCCCACGGCTTCGCCCCCGGCCCGGGGCTGCGGACGTGAGACGATCTCCATTAGAAGGCCACCGACGCCGAGGCCGACGATGTCGGCCCGGGTTACGGTGAGGTCTGCCAGGAGGCGGTGAAGGATCCAGTCGAAGCCGTTTTCCTTGGGCGAGCGCGCGCAGCCCGGGGCTCCGATCACCGGCACGTCGCCCCGCGCGCCCACGAGGAGCAGGTTGCCGGGATCGACCGGCATCCCGAGATGGACGACCCGGCCGCCCGCCGCCTCGATGCCGGCCGGGATGACGTCGCGCCGGTCGGCGATGGCAGAGGCACCGAACACCACCACGAGATCGGCCCCGGCGCCGTCGATCACCGCCGCCAGGGCGGCCGCCACGGCCTCGTCGGCATGGGGCACCCGGGTCTCGGCGGCGATCTCGGCGCCCGTAGGCGCGAGGCGCTCGGCCAGCACCCGGAGCGTCTTGTCGATGGTAGCTTCCTTGAGACTCGGCAGGCGGGTCGAGACCACGCCCACCCGCCGGCGGCGATACGGCGTCACGGCGAGAGCGTCGCCCCCGGCCGCAGCGCAGGCGCAGGCGAGAACGGAACTCGGCACCGCGTAGGGGATGATCTTCACGGTGGCGATCATCTCGCCCGCGACCACGGGCCTGAATCGCGGCAGCGTCGCCACCGTCACGGCTTCGTCGACGGCATTGACCGCATCGATCCGGGCGGGATCCAGGGTGAGGATCCCTGATCTCTCAGCGAACAGGTTGCAGCGGCCGGTGAAGGGCGCCTCGAGGCGCAGGTTCGGCCCGCGAAGCTGGGCGGCGAGCCGGGCGGCGGCGGCATCCTCGCCGACATCGCCTGGATCGAGCGTCGCCGCCACGATCTCCGACAAGCCGGCCCGCGCCAGGCCGGCGGCAGCCTCGCGGGCGATCACCGCGCCCTTGCGCAGGGTGATGTCCGCCCGCCGAACGGTATGCGCGCTGATCAGCCCGGCCGCCTCCGCGATCGGGACGGGACCGAACCTCACGCGACCTCCGGCCGGGGTGCGCGGCGCAGGCAGGCCACGACCTCGGCGAGCACGGAGAGCGCGATCTCGGCGGGGCTGACGGCGCCGATGGGCAGCCCGATCGGCGCATGAATCCGGCCGATCTGCGCCGCCGAAAAGCCCGCCTCCGTGAGCCGTGCGACGCGCGAGGTGTGGGTCTTCCGCGAACCGAGGGCGCCCACGTAGAAGCACCCGGCCGACAAAGCCGCCGCCAGGGCGGGATCGTCGATCTTGGGATCGTGCGTGAGGGCGGCCAGGGCGCAGTAGCGATCGAGGACCGGCACGGCCGTCCCGAGGGCAGCATCCGGCCACGCGGCGACGAGGTCGATCCCTGGGAATCGCTCGGCCGTGGCGAAGGCCGTGCGCGGGTCGATCACCGTGAGGGCGAGGTCGAGGCCCGCGGCCATCGGCGCCATCGCCTGCGAGATATGGACGGCGCCAACCACCACGAGCCGCACCGGCGGCACCTGCACGGTCAGGAACAGCGTCCGCCCGTCGGCCTCGACCAGGCCGCTCCGGCCCGAGGCGAGGTGCTTTGCCAGCAGGGCAGCGAGCGGATCGGAGTCGATCTCGGTCTCGCGCACGAGGCGTTGCGCGCCGTCGGCCGTGTCGGTGACGAGGATCGCGGCGCGGCGCGCTGCCCGCTCGGCGTTGAGGGCGGCCAGGATGTCGACGCGCATCAGTCAATCCGCTCGACGAAGACCCGGATCCGGCCGCCACAGGACAGACCGGCCCGCCACGCGGTCTCGTCCGCCACGCCGAATTCGAGGACCCGCGGCGCGCCGGCCGAGATAACCTCGACCGCCTCGGTGATCACCGCGCCCTCGACGCAGCCTCCGGAGACGGAGCCCAGGAAATTGCCGTCCCCGTCCACGACGAGATGGCTGCCCACGGGCCTCGGTGCCGAGCCCCAGGTCTCGATCACGGTGGCCAGGGCCACGGCGCGACCGTCGCGCCGCCACGCCTCGGCCATGGTCAGAATATCGGTATCGGTGCTGAGCATGGCCTCGAAGACCTTCGGCCGGCGGGCGCCCCCCGCACCCCTCAGGTATGGCCCGCGCGCCGCGCTGCAAGGCACGTCGGTCTCCGGCTCGCGCCAGCGCGGGGTGGCGGATGGCGCTGCGTCGCAATACGCTCGTGCCGTGACCGCCGGCCGGGTATTCGGATTTCTGCGTCGGGCTCTGTACGGTGTCGGTTCAGCCCGTCATTCCGGGCCGCGAAACCGGAAGGCGGCGCGCGGCCCCGAATCGGGCAATCAGAGATCGACCCGACGGAACCGAGCGGAGATGGCGTCCAGAGACGTAGCGGGCATGTCCACCAGTCCACACCCCCGTTCCGAGGTGCCGCCGCCCTCCTCCGCGGCCAGCCCCTGGCGCGGGGACCGCACGGGATGGGCGGGCGGTTCGGACGGGGGCGCGGCTCGTTTGGTCCCCGCGGTCCGCCGCGCGGGCGCGCCCCGCCGATGAACGCCCCCGATCCCGGCCTCGCGCGCACCCTGCGGACCAATCCACCCCGCTCCGCGCCGCGGCGCCTGTGGAAGCGCATCAGCCGGGCGATCGGCGACGTCCTGCCGAAGGGCCTCTACGCCCGCTCGCTGATCATCATCATCGCGCCGGTCGTCCTGCTCCAGTCGGTGATCGCTTACACCTTCATGGAGCGGCACTGGCAGCTCGTGACCAAACGCCTGTCCGCGGCGGTGACGGCGGACGTCGCCGCGCTGATCGACATCTACGAGAGCTACCCGCAGGACAAGGATGCGGAGATCCTCTCGCGCATCGCCGGGGAGCGGCTGAACCTCGACCTCGACATCCTCAAGGGCGCCAAGCTCCCGCCCCCGGGACCGCGGCCGTTCTTCTCGATCCTGGACGAGGCCCTGTCCGACGAGATCAGGCGCCAGATTCGCCGGCCCTTCTGGATCGACACGGTCGGCCGCTCGAACCTGATCGAGATCCGCGTGGCGATCCCCGACGGCGTCATGCGCATCACCGCCCGGCGCAGCCAGGCCTACGCGTCGAACTCGCACATCTTCCTCGTGTGGATGATCGGCTCGTCGCTGGTGCTGCTCGGCGTCGCGATCCTGTTCCTGCGCAACCAGATCAAGCCGATCCTGCGCCTCGCTGCCGTGGCGGAGGGCTTCGGCAAGGGCCGCGAGATCGAGTTCCGTCCCCGCGGTGCGCGGGAGGTACGCCAGGCCGGCCATGCCTTCATCGAGATGAAGCGGCGCATCGAGCGGGCGATGGAGCAGCGCACCACGATGCTGAACGGCGTCAGCCACGACCTGCGCACCATCCTCACCCGCTTCCGCCTGTCCCTGGCGCTGTTCGAGCAGACCAGCGAGATCGAGGATCTGAGCCGCGACGTCGACGAGATGAGCCGGATGCTGGAAGGCTACCTCGCCTTCGCGCGCGGCGACTCGGCGGAGCCCGCGGCTCCGACGGACATGCGCGCCCTGCTGGAAGACCTGCGGACGGACGTCGAGCGCCTGGGCGCCCACGTCTCCGCGGTGGACCTCGTCGGCGCGCCCGAGGTTACCGTCCGGCCTGGCGCCTTCCGGCGGTGTCTGTTCAATCTCGCGGCCAACGCCGCCCGCTACGGCGAGACGGTGGCGATCTCCGGCCGATTGGAGGCGCGGACCTTCTTCGTGTCGATCGACGATGACGGGCCTGGCATTCCTGCGGAGAGCCGGGAGGACGTGTTCAAGCCGTTCGTGCGACTCGACGACGCCCGCCAGGATGCCGGCGGCTCCGGACTGGGACTCGCGATCGCCCGCGACATCGCCCGCGCCCATGGGGGCGACATCGCCCTGCACGACAGTCCCCTGGGTGGCCTGCGGGCTACGGTCCGGGTTCCGGCCTGACCTGGGTCAGGTATCGGCGGGGCGTCGAAGCCGCAGACACTCGGCCTGCACATTCCGGATGAGGTGATCGATGCTCGCCTCGTCAAGGGCGGCACCGGCGAGCCGCACGCGCAGGCTCGCCTCGCCGTTCCAGGCATAGCCGGCGTCGTAGGGCAGATGACGCAGCAGCAGGGGGCTCACCACCGTCTCGCGACGGTAGGCCGGATGGCGCAGCAGCTTCCCGATGTGGAGGGCCAGCATGTCGATACTGGAGGTCTCGAGACTGGCAGCCTCGGGTGCCTTGCCCTTCCAAGTGACCGATGCCCGACGCATTCGTGTCCGCCCTCCAGAGCCGACACTCTCGCGCCAAATGATTGCGCATCCATGAGCGTCCGGACGGAGCGGCGAAAAACTGCCGAATCCGGGGTCCCAACCTTCGCGGCAGGGTGATATGCAATGGGCGCTTTCCCTGGGCCGCCTTTAGCCGCGCGCCGGATCCGAGTGCAGAACATGAACCCGCTCGTCCCCCTCTTCATCCTCATCTCGCTGCCGCTCGCGGCCATCGGACTCGTGCTGTACACCGACGAGGGCATCAATCCGGACCTGTTCTACGCCTCCGTGAAGACCTTCGTGATCCTGGGCGCGATCGCGGCGGCGATGTCCTTCGGCGCGATGAAGCTCTCCGAGCGGTCCAAGAACTGACCTCGGCCTGACGTCCCGCCGCCCGGAGGGCACGATGCTGCACGTGGTCCCGGCCTTCTCGCGCATCGGTGAGGAGAACGCGTTCGCGGTGCTTGCCCGCGCCCAGGCGCTGGCCGCGCAGGGCCGGGACGTGATCAACCTCGGCATCGGCCAGCCGGACATGCCGACACCCGCTCACGTGGTCGAGGCCGGCATCAAGGCCCTGCGCGACGGGCATCACGGATACACGCCGGCGGTGGGCATCCAACCGCTGCGCGAGGCCGTGACCCGTGATATCCACCGCCGCCACGGCGTCGAGGTCTCGCCCGAGTCCGTGATGATCGTGCCTGGCGGCAAGGTCACCATGTTCATGGCGATCCTGATGTTCGGCGCGCCTGGGACCGAGATCCTGTACCCGGACCCCGGATTCCCGATCTACCGCTCGATGATCGAGTTCACCGGCGCCACGCCGGTTCCGGTGCCGATCCGCGAGGAGAACGGCTTCGCCTTCTCGGCGGCCGAGACCCTGGCGCTGATCACGCCGAAGACCCGATTGCTGATCGTCAACTCGCCGGCCAACCCCACCGGCGGCGTGACGCCGAAAGCCGAGATCGACGCCCTGGTGAAGGGACTGGCCGAGCATCCGGACGTCGCGGTGCTGTCGGACGAGATCTACGGCACGATGACCTATGACGGCGAGCACCATCACTCGCTGCTGACGTATCCCGAGATCCGCGACCGTCTGGTCTATCTCGACGGCGCCTCCAAGACCTACGCGATGACGGGCTGGCGGCTCGGCTGGTCGGTGTGGCCGAAGCCGCTCTACGACGCGGCACGCAAGCTCGCGGTGAACGCGCATTCCTGCGTCAATGCCGCGACCCAGTGGGCCGGGATCGCGGCGCTCGATGGTCCACAGGACTGCGTGGCCGAGATGGTCGCGGAGTTCGACCGGCGCCGGGCGATAGTCGTGGATGGCCTGAACGCCCTGCCGGACGTCTCCTGCATCGCGCCCAAGGGCGCGTTCTATGCGTTCCCGAACGTCTCGCGGACCGGTTGGAAGGCGAAGGCCCTGGCCTCGACCCTTCTGGAGGAAGCGGGCGTAGCGGTGATCGGCGGCCCGGATTTCGGCGTCCACGGCGAGGGCTACATCCGCCTGTCCTACGCCAATTCGGCCGAGAACATCCGGCGGGCGCTGGAGCGGATGGGCGCTTTCCTCAGCGAGCGGAAGCCGGGCTGAGGCTCCGCCCCGGCTCCCACCTCGGCATCAGCAGGGGATCTGACCGCTTTTCGATCGAACGCCTCGGCACCGCCACCGCTGCGAGCGGCGTGAACATATTCCGGGCGGCCCTCCCCTCGATCCCCTGCCCTGGCCCGATCGCCTGCCTGCGCTGATGGTGTGGGGCGACACGCCCGCCGCTCACGACTTCCCGGACGCCCGCTTGTCGAGCCAGCCGACCAGCCAATCGGCGATGTCGAGGCTGTTCTTGTCCTGCATTAGCATGTGCGAATTGCCGTGGATGCCGATCTCCGGCAGCAGGATCAGCTCGGCCCGGCCGCCGGCGGCGTTGGCCGCGGCCACGAAGCTGCGGCACTGCTTCAGCCGCGGCGCCCAGCGGGGCGAGGCATCGACGTAGTCCCCGAACAGGACGAGGATCGGCAGGTCCTTGTAGGGTGCCAAGCTGTCCTTGGCCGGGTCCGGGCACGCGGCAGGCTCGATGGCGACGATTGCCCGGATCCCCGTCCGGTCGAGGGCGGCGGTCTGGAACGGGTAGATCCCGGACTGCGAATGCGAGACCAGCACCGCGCCCTTGAGGCGCTTGGCGAGGTCCGAGAGGGCCGGCACGGTGGGATTCGGAACCGACAGGGCCGCCGACCAATCCGGGACCATCTGCTTCCAGAACTCGCCCTGGGCCTCCAGGGGAAACTGCATGCCGGGGAAGACCTTCGGGTATTCCGGTCCGAACCGGAAGATCGCCCAGGCCGGCTCGCGGCCGGCGGAGAAGACCGCTGGCAGCCCGTTCGGCTCGGCATGCCCCATTTTCACGGCGTTGATCTGGGCCGGGCTCGCCGCAGAGCGGCCACGCCAGGCCTGATCGATCACGTAGGTCGGGAAGCCGCGCCGGACGAAGAGCTCGTCCCAGCCCATCCGTCCGTCCGGGGTCGTCTCCCAGGTCTTGCCGGTGAGGCAGCAGCCGTGGATCAGAACCAGCGGCGGCCGCCCGGATGCGACCGGCACCTGATAGCGGACGTAGATCTGGTCGACGCTGACCGTGCCGGAGGGCGCGTAGGCCGGCAACATCGACAGGGTGTCGGACTCGACGTCGCGGCCGCCGACGAAGAAGCTGCCCTGCTCGGCGATGGTCAAAGGGCCGGCGGTCGGCTCGGCTGCGCGGGCGGATCCGCCGGCGATCAGCATGGCGGCGACCAGCGCATGGGCTCCCCGCCGGGCGCGTCGGAGGGCGGCCACTGAAAGTCCTGACATGAAATTGTCCCGTCCTCCCCGAACGGCCCGCCCAGACCTCGTGACCGCGCAAAAGCCTACCACGAAGCTCGGCGGCGTTGGGAGATCCGCCGATCCGGCCCGTTGCCGATCAGGCCGCGATGTCGCGCTCGATCCTTTCGACGGCCGCAGCGGGAAGGTCCAGGGCCTCGGCGAGCATCTTCAGGAACTGCCGCTCCTGGATCGTGTCGGGCTCGATGGCGAGCCGGGCCGCCGCGAAGATCCGCGCCGCCGCGTCGGGGTCCGATACGCGCGCGGCGATCGCGTCGGCATCGGCCGGGTCCGCAAGTTCGCGCTCGAGCCAGGATCGCCCATCGGGATCGAGGGCCGCCTCGGCCACGGCCGCATCGAGGCGCCTTCGTTCCGTGGCGTCGACCATGCCGTCGGCGATCGTGGCCGCCACCATCGCCCGGAGCATCAGCCGGGCCTCGTCCTCGTCGACCGTCGTGAAGTCCGGGCCGCCGGTCTCCGGCGGTGCCGTGCCGCGCAGGGCGCGGTACGCGAGGCCGCCGATCAACGCCAAACCGCCCAGGGCGGCGCCCGCGGCGAGGCCACCTCGCCGCGCACGCACGAGCGCGTCGACGATCCGCCTGCTGTCAGCCATGCTATCCTCCCGGGATACGATCCTTGTCGGATCGGAAACAACCCGGGAGGCGCTCGGGTTCAGCCGCGCTCAGGCGTCGGCCTCATCCTCGTCCTCGTCCTCGTCGATATCGACCAGGAAGACGATATCGGCTTCGTCCTCGTCGTCCGAATCGGCGTCGGCGTGATGGGGGTCATCCTTGAAATCGCCCGCGCCGTCGTCTTCCGCCAGCGCGTCCTCGAAGATCTCGATCTCGTCCTCGCTGGCCGCCCGGACCTTGAGCGCCGAGGTGCCGTTCCAGAGCGGCTTCCCGTCGGTGGTCATGGTCCGCAGGTCTTCCTTGAACCCGTCACAGGTGAAGAGGTCCTTGGCGGACGCCTCGTCGCTGTTGATCACCGCAACGGCGGTGCCGTCGATCTCGAGCGTGAACATGGCCGGCATCCCTCTCGTAACCGTCCTGACGCGCGCCCGGTCAGCGGGGCCGCGCGGGTGCGACGCCCTGACCCGGGCAGAAGTGCATCCCCTGGCCCGGCGGTCATGGGCGCCGCGCCGGGATGCTGTAGGGGTGAAGCGGACGCCCGCCAAGCCCGTGGCAGCCGAGGACACCGGATTCGGTGCGGCACGGAACCTGCCGGGACGGAACATCGGCTGACATCTAGGGAACATTGCGCATGCGGATCAGGCTCGGTTGCGAGATGCGCTACGCCTTCCCCTATCGGGTGCCGATGGTGGTGATGCTCAATGTGCACACCTCCCGCGCCGACGCACTGGAGAGCCCCGATACGCTGCGCACGGATCCACCGGTGCCGGTGGAGGTCTATCGGGACGGGTTCGGTAACCTCTGCGCGCGCCTGACCGCGCCAGCCGGCAATTTCACCCTCGGGACCGACGCGGTGATCCGCGACGGCGGAGAGTCCGATCCGGTGCATCCCGACGCCGAGCAGCACGCGATCGAGGCGCTGCCGCCTGAGGCGATCGTGTTCCTGCTGCCGAGCCGGTACTGCGAGTCGGATCTGCTGGCCGACGAGGCCTGGCGCCTCTTCGGCCACACCGCCCCGGGATGGGAGCGCGTCCAGGCCGTCTGCGATTTCGTGCACGCGCACATCGCCTTCGGCTACGAGTTCGCCCATCGCGACCGCACGGCCGTGGATGCCTACGCGGGCGGCCGCGGCGTCTGCCGGGACTTCACGCATCTCGCGGTGGCATTCTGCCGCGCCCTCAACGTGCCGACCCGGTACTGCACCGGCTACATCAGCTTCATCGGGGAGCCGGAGCCGCACCCGGCCGGCGATTTCGCGGCCTGGATGGAGGTGTATCTCGGCGGGAAATGGCACGTGTTCGACCCGCGCAACAACAGCCCGCGGATCGGCCGCGTGATGGTGGCCTACGGACGGGACGCCGCGGACGTGCCCCTGACCCATACCTTCGGACCCAATCCCCTGGTCGGTTTCCGGGTCTGGGCCGATCGCGTCGACCATCTCGACGGGAGCGAGGAGGCCGCGATCCTGCCGGAGGAGCCGCTTCCGCCGCAGAGCATGGCGACCCGCATGGGATGAGGGCCGCCAGACGCCGTCAGGCGCCGGCGCCGCGGGCGATGGCGCGCCGGACCACCCCCTGCACCTCCGGATTCGAGAGGAACAGGTCGTGGTTGATCAAGCCGCCGCCGTAGTCGGAGGCGTCGGCGACTCGCACACCGAGGGCTTCCAGTTTCGCGCGGTCGGCCGCGCCCGCCCGGACGCCGCCCGCGAGCGCGGCGGAGAGTTCAAGCGCCCGGTCGTTCGTGGACGAGATAACCGTGATCTTCGCGACGTCCGGGCCGAGCCGGGCGACGCCGTTGGAGAACAGATCGAAGTCGATGTCGGGGGCGGCCAGCACCACCGCTCCGATCCGTGACATCGCCGCCTCGCCGGCCTCGGCGCGGAGCATGCGCAGGGTCTCCACGGTCAGCAGCGTTCCCATCGAGTGCGCGACGATGTTGATCCGGCCGCCGCTCGGCGAGGCGGCCAGCGCCTTGAGCAGGTCCTCGAAGGCGTCACGCGACCACAGGGCGCTTTCGCGATCGTAGTTGTAATCGAGGGTCGCAGCCGCCGACGGCCACGTGAACAGGCCGGAGACGCCGCGGAAGCGGATCCCGTCCGAGAGCCGCGCGGCGCTCACCGCGGCGGATTCGAACGACTCCCGGTAGCCGTGGACGTAGATGAGCACATCGCGCCCCAGGGCCGCCTGCGCGAAGGCCTCGGCGGCACCGGGACCGCTTTCGGATTTCGGAACCGCGCCGATCGTCCAGTCTCCGGTGATGACCGAGGAGACCTTGCCGAGCAGCGAGCGGTCCGGCGGCGACAGGCGCACCTCGGCGAAGCTCAGGCCGCGGCCGCGGTCGCTGCTGAAATACGGCGGTCGGGGCGGGTTGCCCACGGGCTTGCGGGTCGTGGCGACGAGAAGCACCGGCATGACATCGAGCGCCGACTGCTTCTCGGGCAGAGTCGCCCCGGTCCCGATGTCGTCGGTGACACAGGCGCCGAGCGATGGTGCGAGGCCCGCGGCGCCCGCCAGGGCACCGAATCGGAGAAGGACGCGACGTGAGACGATCTGGCTCGACATGATCCGGGTGCGCTCTGGGACGCGCCCTCCGTCGCTCAGGATCGTGACCATGGCGGGGCACGATCCCGGCCCATCGGTGTGAACAGCGGGCAGGACCGGAGCTGTGGTGGAGGGGACACAGCCCCTGGATCCCCTGGCTCAGGCCCCCGCCCCCTCGACGGCGGCGGCCGCCGCCGCCATGAAGAGGGCATGACGCCGTCCATCGACATCCCGAGTCTCCGCGACCGCCTGCTGCGCGGGGATCGCGCCGCCCTGGCCCGGGCCATCACGCTGGCCGAGTCGAAGCGCGCCGATCACCGGGCGCTGGCGGCGGATCTGATCGATTCCGTCCTGCCCGAGACCGGGCGGGCGATCCGGGTCGGCATCACCGGGGTCCCCGGCGTCGGCAAATCGACCACGATCGACGCCCTCGGCTCGAACCTGACGGAGGCCGGCCACAAGGTAGCGGTGCTGGCCGTCGACCCCTCATCCTCCCGGACCGGCGGTTCGATCCTCGGCGACAAGACCCGGATGGCCCGGCTGGCGCACGATCCGAACGCCTTCATCCGCCCCTCCCCGTCCTCCGGAACGCTGGGCGGTGTCGCGGCGAAGACCCGCGAGACCATGCTGCTCTGCGAGGCCGCGGGGTTCGACGTGATCCTCGTCGAAACGGTGGGCGTCGGCCAGTCGGAGACCGCGGTGGCCGACCTGACCGACTTCTTTCTCGTGCTGATGCTGCCCGGCGCGGGAGATGAGCTGCAGGGCATCAAGAAGGGCATCCTGGAACTGGCCGACATGATCGCGGTCAACAAGGCCGATGTCGGCGAGGCCGAGCAACGGGCCAACGCGGCGGCGTCGGAATACCGCGCGGCCCTGCACATCCTCACGCCGGCCACCGCGACCTGGACACCGCCGGTGGTGACGATCTCGGGCTTCCACAATCTGCGGCTCGATGCGCTCTGGGCGAAGATCGTCGATCACCGGGAGAAGCTCACAGCCACTGGCGAGATCCAGGCAAAGCGCCGGACGCAGGACGTGAAATGGATGTGGGCGCTGGTGGACGAGCGCCTGCACCAGCGCCTCGTCGGGTCGCCGGAGGTCAGGCGCCGCACCGCCGAGGCGGAGGCCGGCGTCGCTCGCGGTGAGACCTCGCCGGCCGCGGGAGCGGCGGCCATCGCGGAGCTGATCGGGCTCTGAGGCCGCCCGGGCCATCGCCCGGTCGGACAATTTCGGGTTCGCCGGGGGCTCAAACGCGATCTCGCGCGTTCGGTGGACGACGGCGTAGCGCGCGGCGTTCCTGTCGCCGCGCCGCGCTCAGGTCCAGGAGAGTGCCATGGTGGATACGGATCGGATCGTCGGCGGCGCCAAGGAAGCCATCGGCAAGGTCCAGGGTGCGGCCGGCGATTTCGCGGGCTCGGACCGGGACTCTGTCGAGGGGCGCTTCCGCGAAGCCCAGGGCCAGGCCCAGAACGTCTACGGTCAGGTGAAGGACAAGGCCCGCGACATCGCCGACCGGGCCGGCGACTATGCGAGCGAAGCCTACGAGCGCGCCGGCGACGTCGCAGGCGACGCCTACGAGCGGAGCGGCTCCTATCTGCGGGACGGACGCGCTGCCGTCGGCGCCCGGGTGGAGGAGAATCCCCTGGTCGCGCTGCTGATCGCGGGCGCGGTGGGCTACGGCCTCGCCCTGCTGGTCCACGGCCGCCGCTGACCGGGAGCGGCCCCGCTCGCGCGCGGGCGGGGCCGTTTCGGAGGCGCAGTCCGCTTCGGCGCCGGGTTGCTGGCCTGAGCGCTACTGTGCCGTCCAGCCGCCATCCATGCTGATATTGGCGCCGGTGATCTGGCTCGCCGCATCGGAGCACAGAAACACCGCCAGCGCGGCGACCTGATCGACGGTGACGAATTCCTTGGTCGGCTGCGCCTTCAGCATCACGTCCTCGATCACCTGCTCCTTGGTCAGCCCGCGCGCCTTCATGGTGTCGGGGATCTGGGACTCCACCAGGGGCGTCCAGACATAGCCCGGCGAGATGCAGTTCACCGTGATCTTGTGCGGGGCGAGTTCCAGGGCCGCCGTCTTGCTCAGACCCGCGATCCCATGCTTGGCCGCCACGTAGGCGGACTTGAACGGCGAGGCCACCAGCGAATGGGCGGAGGCCGTGTTGATGATGCGGCCCCATCCCCGCGCCTTCATCCCGGGAATCGCGGCGTGCATCGCGTGGAACGCCGAGGACAGGTTGATCGCGATGATCTGTTCCCACTTTTCGGCCGGAAACTCCTCGATCGGCGAGACGAACTGGATCCCGGCGTTGTTGACGAGCACGTCGACCGCCCCGAAGGCGTCTTCCGCCTCGCGCACCATGGCGGCGATCGCATCGGGCTTGCTCATGTCGGCGGCCGAGTAACGGGCCTCGACGCCATAGGCGCTTTCGATCCCCGCCCGCGCCTCCTCGATGGCGTTCGCGTCGCCGAACCCGTTGAGCACGACGTTCGCTCCCTCGGCCGCAAGGGCGCGCGCGACGGCGAGCCCGATGCCGCTGGTCGAGCCGGTGACGAGGGCGGTTTTGGTCTTGAGGGTCATGGGGCCTCCTGGGACATGGACGCGCGGCCGGGCGGATGCGCGGACGGCGCGGTCACGGCGGGATGGATGGCCACCTCAGTAGCGCGGGATGGGGGCGTCGGCACAGGGCCGCCCGATGCCGGCGCGGGCTGGATGTCACCGGCGGGCAGCCCGACGCGCGCCTGAGCCGGAAAGTCGATCTCGATCCGCAGGCCGGGTTCGTTGTCGAAGAGCCGCAGGGTCCCATGGTGCAGGTGCACCACGGCGTTGACGAGGCTGAGACCGAGCCCGAAGCCCGGTCGCGAGCGGGCATCCTCAAGGCGGACGAAGCGGTCGAGCACCCGGGCGCGCTCCGCCTGGGGGATGCCCGGCCCGTGATCGGAGACGGTGAGACGGATCATGTCGCCCGCGCGCCGTGCGTCGAGGGTCACGCGCGCCTGCGTGCCGACTGACCCAGCCCCGTATTTCAAGGCGTTGTCGATCAAGTTGGCCAGGGCCTGGCCGATCAGTTCGCGGTTGCCGGCGATCATCAGGTCATCCTGCGCCTGCACCGCAAGGGTCAGCCCCTGGTCCTCCGCGAGCGCCTCGTACAATTCACCGACGCTGCGCACCGCCTGGCCGACATCCAGCGGCACCAGCATCTCCTGGGCGCTGCCGGATTCGAGCCTTGCGATCATCAGCAGGGCATTGAACACCCGGATCAGCCCATCCCCTTCCTCAATCACGGCCTCGAGCGCCGCACGCAGGTCCTCCGGCGTGGTCCCCCGGCGCAGGGCCTCGTCGGCGCGGTTGCGCAGGCGGGTCAGAGGCGTCTTCAGGTCGTGGGCGATGTTGTCGGACACTTCGCGCATCCCGCGCATCAATTCTCCGATGCGCTCCAGCATCTGGTTGAGGCTCGATGCCAGCCGATCCAGTTCGTCGCCGTTCCCGGCCACGTGGAGCCGACCGTCGAGATCGCCCGCCATGATCGCCCGGGTCGTCTGGGTCATCGCATCGACCCGGCGCAACACGCGGCTGGCCGCGAGCCAGCCACCGATCACGCCGAGGAGCACGATGGCAGCGAGCGAGGTCACGAAGGCCCGTCCGATCACCGCGCGCAGGCGGTCGCGCTCCTCGGTATCGCGCCCGACGAGGAGCCGGAATCCCCCCGGCAGCGTGAAGACCCGCACGATCGCCCGATGCGCCTCGGCATCCGAATCGTTGCGACCGTAACGCGTCTCGCTCTGGCCTGGCGTCGCCAGCACGGCGGCGGGAACGTAGCCGACATTGCCGACGACATGATCGCCGCCCGCGGTCGTCACGAGGTACAGTGACGCGCCCGGTTCCCGCGAGCGCCGTTCCACTACAGTGATCAGCCGGCGCAGGCCTCCGGCATTGTACTGCTCGGACAGGCCGTTGATCTCGGCGTCGATGGTCGAGACGATCTGGTCGTCGAGCACGGCGCGGGCGTTCCACGCGACGTAGCCGAGCGCCAGGAAGGCGCAGAGGGCGAAGATCGCCAAGTAGGCCAGCGACAGCTTGAACGCGGTGGTGCGGAACAGCTTCTGGAAGCGCGCAGCGCGCGTCTCGGCGGGGACCGGCGCGCCAGCCGACGCGTCGCTCACCCGGCGGCACCCTCGTCAACGCGCAGCACATAGCCGGCGCCCCGGATCGTGTGGATGATCGGGGATGGGAAGCCCTTGTCGAGCTTGCCGCGCAGACGCGAGACGTGGACGTCGATCACGTTGGTCTGCGGGTCGAAGTGATAATCCCACACGTGCTCAAGGAGCATGGTGCGCGTCACCACTTGGCCGGCATGCCGCATCAGGTATTCGAGGAGACGGAATTCGCGGGGCTGCAACGGGATTTCGCGGCCCGCCCGGGTCACCCGGTGGGACAGCCGATCGAGTTCCAGGTCGCCGATCCGATAGCGTGTCTCCTCTGCTGCACCGGAGCCGGCCTGTCGGCGGGCCAGGGCCTCCGTGCGGGCCAGCAATTCCGAGAAGGCGTAGGGCTTAGGCAGGTAATCGTCGCCGCCGGCGCGCAGGCCCTTCACCCGGTCGTCCACCTGACCCAGTGCGGAGAGGATCAGGGTCGGGGTTGTCACGTTCTGTTCGCGCAGCGACCGGATCAGCGAGAGGCCGTCGAGCTTCGGCAGCATCCGGTCGACGATCAAAACGTCGTATGTGCCTTCGCGCGCGAGCGCATAGCCGTCGAGGCCGTCATGGGCGCTGTCGGCGACATGTCCGGTCTCGCGAAAGGCCTTGACCAGGTAGGCCGCCGCCTCGCGGTCGTCCTCGATGATGAGCAGTCGCATGGCCCCGCTCCATAGCGTGCCACGCAAATCGGGGGAACGTGTCTCCGTTAACATGGTCCAACCGGTCCCCTCCCCTCTCCGGCCGAACGGGCCGAGGCCGCAGGCCTCGGCCCGTTCCGAAGCGGGGCATGAAGGACTCGGAGGGCGCGAGATCCGTCGCCGGCTTCGTCCGCGCGCGCCATGGGCAGCGCGCGGTCCGAAGACGTTGGCAGGGCCGTAATTACGGGATGCTCGCGGCGAGATGACTTCGCGGTAAGGCGGCCGCCGAAGCCCGGATAGCAACGGCAAAACGCCGACAGCCCGCTCTCATGGAGAACGGGCTGTCGGCGATGGTGTTCGTGTCGAGGG
>NZ_JBFULS010000076.1:0-21645 GCF_054049775.1 Methylobacterium sp. P5_C11
CCCGAGACCGGCGCCGCGCGGCCGCCGCGCGGGCTTGCGCCGGGCGAGCGCCGTCAGGGCCGGGGCGCCCGCCAGACCGGTGCTCAGGACCGGCGCGCTGCCGGTCCCGGGCGTCGCGCGGACCGTCGCGCTCGGCAATCGATCGAGGGATGGCCGGGCTGCCCAGGCGGGCACCGCGCCGGCGAGGACCAGTCCGGCCGACAGGATGAGGATCCTCGCGCGCATCCCGCTCTCCCCGGCCTTTCAACGGCGCCGACGGACGACAACGCCCGAGGAGCCGCCGCGTTCGACCCGTGAACGCCCCGGTCCGCCGCCTCAGTCCGCGGAGACCGGGAAGTGCCGGGCCAGCACGGCGCGGACTTGCGCCACCATGTCGGCCTCCGGGCAGGACACCTGCGCCGGCCGCGCCGCCTTCCACTCGGCGTTGCTGGCGATGGACTCGGCCGCCTGGGCGCCCGCGATCAGGTCCTTGATCTGGACCTCGCCGGCCAGGCGCTCGTTCGAGCCCTGGATGACCGCGACGGGGGCGCGGCGGCGGTCGGCGTATTTCATCTGCGCCTTCATGCCGGCGGCGCCGAGATAGAGTTCAGCCCGGATTCCGTCGGCCCGCAGGAGGGCCACCAGCCGCTGGTAATCGGCCATGTTCTCCCGGTCGAGGACCAGCACCACCACCGGACCGGGCGTCTCGACGCCGGAAAGCAGCGGGCTGCCCACGAGCTGCAGGGCCGAGAACAGGCGCGAGACGCCGATGGAGAAGCCGGTGGCCGGCACCGGCTCGGCCCGGAACCGCCCGACGAGGCCGTCGTAGCGCCCGCCGCCCGCCACGGAGCCGAAGCGCACGGTCTGGCCGTCCTCGTTGGTGACGGGAAACGTCAGCTCCGCCTCGTAGACCGGGCCGGTATAGTATTCGAGGCCGCGCACCACGCTCGGATCGGCCCGGATCACGTCGTGGCCGTAGCCGGCGGCGGCGCAGAGGCGCATGATCGCGTGCAATTCGGCGATCCCCTCGCGGCCGGTCTCCGAATCGCCGACCGCATCGTGCCAGCCCGCGAAGAACTTTTCCCAGAACGCCATCTTGTCGGCGCCGTCGGCGGCGTCGGCCTGGAACGACACGTAGGCGAGGATCCGGCCGATCGCCGCTGCGTCGAGGCCCGCGCCCTTGGTGAAGTCGCCGCTCTCGTCCTTGCGGCCGGCGCCCAGAAGGTCGCGCACGCCGTCGACACCCAGCCGGTCGAGCTTGTCGATCGCCCGCAGCACGGTGAGGCGCTGGCCGGCCTTGTCGGGGCCGGAGAGCCCGATCGCCTCCATCACCCCGTCCAGCACCTTGCGGTTGTTGACCTTGACCACATATTGGCCGCCGAGCCCGAGGCGGTTCAGCGTGTCGGCCATCAGCATGCAGGTCTCGGCATCGGCCGCGATGCTGCCGGCGCCGACGATGTCGGCGTCGAACTGCATGAACTGGCGGAACCGGCCCGGCCCCGGCTTCTCGTTGCGGAAGACGATGCCCGCCCGGTAGCTGCGATAGGGCTTGGGCAGGGCGTCGTAATTCTCGGCGACGAACCGGGCGAGCGGCGCCGTGAGGTCGTAGCGTAAGGACAGCCACGCCTCGTCGTCGTCCTGGAACGAGAACACCCCGGCGTTCGGGCGGTCGAGGTCGGGCAGGAACTTGCCCAGGGCCTCGGTGTACTCGACGAAGGGCGTCTCCAGGGCCTCGAACCCGTAGAGTTCGAAGCTCCTCCGGATCGTCTCCAGCATCCGCCCCTGCGCGGCGATCTCGTCGGCGCGCCGGTCGACGAAGCCGCGCGGCAGGCGGGGCTTCAGGGTTTCGGGCTTCTCGGCCCTGGCGGTGTCGGCCTTGGACATGTGAACGTGTTCGCTTCCCGCGGACCCGAAACCCGGGTCCGGATCGGATCCTGAGTCGTCTCCGGCGAGCGGAGATCCTGTGGTCGGGCTCTAGAGCATGCGGTGCGAAAGGGGAATTCGGTTTCCGGATGCCGGCGTCCGTCGCGCGTCCGGACAGGGGCGCCCGGACAGGCGCGGCGCATCCAGCGGCGGTTCGCAGCCTCTGCCGGGCATGCCCGACCCGCGGGCAGCCCGTAGGGCGCTCTCAGTACGGCGCCGTCAGCTTGAGCCAGAGCAGCACCGCGAGGCTCACCACGGCGATCGGCATCTGGAGCGGGCGCAGGCGGGCATGGGCGAGGGGAACCTCACCGGCCCGCGCGGCGATCGGATCGAGGATCCCGACGACCGCGTAGCCGAGGATCAGCATCGCCAGCGCCGGCACCGCCTTGCCCATCACCGCCGCGAACAGGCTGAACAGCCCGAGCCCGTAGAGGACCAGCATCGTCACGATCTGAGACACGTGCGGCCCGCCCTCGGTCCGGAAGCTGACGCCCCGGCGCACCCCGGCCAGGAACAGCAGGATCGAGGCGGCGTAGAGCAGGGTGAACAGCGCCACCAGGTAATCGAGGGGCTTGCCGTTCAGCCACCACGTCCCGGCGGCGCCGACGGCGATCGGCAGCATCGGGCCGAAGCCGAAGACGATGTCGAGCCAGGGCATCCGGCGGGGCTCGTGCGTGGTGAGGGTGCGTCCGGTGGCGTCGTCGCGCATGGCGGTCAGGGGGAACTCTCGATTCGACGGTCTGCTGCGCCGCAGCACCGGGACGGGGAACGGCCGCGCGCCGGCCCAGTTCCGCAACCGGTCCCGGGCAGCGCCCGTGTAGCGCCGACGCGGCGCCCCGGCGAGGCCCCCGACGGTCACCGCAGCGACCCCTTGAGTACCGGAAGAAAAGGCGTTATCCCTGTCGTGCCCTCATCACAAGGTCTGCGCCGCAGCGCGCCCGTGAGCCGCGAGGGTCCTGCCTCATCGGTTTCGCCACTCAGATCTCGGGCCCCTCGCCGCAGCGCGGCCCGCTCTCCGGTGCCCATCCCCCGGGTGCCTGGCACAGAACCGGCCCTCCCACCTTCTCCGTCGGTTGCAAGACATCCATGACGCCAAACCCCGACGCCCTCGCCGATCTCGAGACCGCGGAGCCGGCCGATGTGCCCGCCATGCCCGCCGCCCTCGAAGGCGTCCGCGAGGTCAAGCTCCAGGACCTCAAGTCCAAGACGCCCACCGACCTGACCGCCTTCGCCGAGGAGGTCGAGGTCGAGAACGCCTCGACCATGCGCAAGCAGGAGTTGATGTTCGCCATCCTGAAGCAGCTCGCTGCCAAGGAGGTCGAGATCATCGGCTCGGGCACCGTCGAGGTGCTGCAGGACGGCTTCGGCTTCCTGCGCTCCTCCGACTCGAACTACCTGCCGGGTCCCGACGATATCTACATCTCGCCGACCCAGATCCGCCGCTTCGGCCTGCGCACCGGCGACACCGTCGAAGGCCCGATCCGCGGCCCCAAGGACGGCGAGCGCTACTTTGCCCTTCTGAAGGTCAACACGATCAACTTCGAAAATCCGGAAAAAATCAAGCACAAGGTCCACTTCGACAACCTGACGCCGCTCTTCCCGACGAAGCGGTTCAAGCTCGAGCTGGACAACCCGACCAAGAAGGACTTCTCCCCGCGGATCATCGACATCGTGGCGCCGATCGGAAAGGGCCAGCGCGCCCTGATCGTGGCGCCGCCGCGCACGGGTAAGACCGTGCTGATGCAGAACATCGCCCAGTCGATCACCCTCAACCACCCGGAATGCTACCTGATCGTGCTGCTCATCGACGAGCGGCCCGAGGAGGTCACCGACATGCAGCGCTCGGTGAAGGGCRAGGTCATCGCCTCGACCTTCGACGAGCCGGCCACCCGCCACGTGCAGGTCGCCGAGATGGTGATCGAGAAGGCCAAGCGCCTCGTGGAGCACGGCCGCGACGTCGTCATCCTGCTCGACTCGATCACCCGCCTTGGCCGCGCCTACAACACGGTGGTGCCGTCCTCCGGCAAGGTGCTCACCGGCGGTGTCGACGCCAACGCCCTGCAGCGGCCCAAGCGCTTCTTCGGTGCCGCCCGCAACATCGAGGAGGGCGGCTCCCTCTCGATCATCGCCACCGCGCTCATCGACACCGGCTCGCGCATGGACGAGGTGATCTTCGAGGAGTTCAAGGGCACCGGCAACTCCGAGATCATCCTGGACCGCAAGGTCTCGGACAAGCGCATCTTCCCGGCGATCGACATCACCCGCTCGGGCACCCGCAAGGAGGAGCTGCTGGTCCCGCCGGACGCCCTCAAGAAGACCTACGTGCTGCGCCGCATCCTCAACCCGATGGGCGTCACCGACGCGATCGAGTTCCTGCTCGACAAGCTGCGTCAGACCAAGAGCAACGGCGACTTCTTCGACTCGATGAACACCTGAGGCGGACGCGCCCTCCCTCCCCCCACGGGGGAGGGAGACGCGCCTGTCCCGTCATCGTCTGTGCCGCCGCGGCACGGAATCGGCCGGCGGCGCGATCGGGCCGTTGACCTTCCCCTAACCGCTCCCTGCCAGGATCGTGTTCGGGCGCCAGGTTGCGTATCGGCCCCGCGACAGCCCCGCCGGCCGGTTGAGTCCGGCGGCGGGGCTCGTCGCAGCCCCGTCGCAGGGGCATTCTCCGGCTTGCACCTGCCCCAGGATCCGTGACACTGGCGCGATGCCTCGCTCGCCCTGGACCGGTCCGGACCCGCTCCTCCTCGCCTCGACCAGCCCGACCCGGCGCCTCCTCCTGGAGAGCGCCGCCCTTCCGGTCGAGACCGCCACCCCCGACGTGGACGAGCGCGCCCTGGAGGCGGAGAGCGCCGGCCTGTCCCCGCCCGACCTCGCCCTGACCCTCGCCCGCGCCAAGGCCCAATCGGTGGCGGCGCGCCTCCCCGGCCGGCTGGTCATCGGCGCCGACCAGGTGCTCGACCTCGACGGCGTCGTGTTCCACAAGCCGGCCGATGCTGCGGCGGCCCGGGCGCAGCTCGCCCGCCTCGCCGGCCGGACCCACGCTTTGCATTCCGCGGTGGTCCTGGCCGGGACGGTCGAGGACGCCTTCGTGGAGACCGCCCGGCTGACCCTGCGGCCCCTCGATGACCGGGCCATCGCGGCCTATGTGGAGTGCGCCGGCGAGGCCCGGGTGCGGTCGAGCGTCGGCGGCTACCAGCTGGAAGGGGCGGGGATCCACCTGTTCGACACGGTCGCGGGCGACCACAGCACCGTGCTGGGGCTGCCGCTCCTGCCGCTCCTCGCCCGCCTGCGCGCCGCCGGGCTTCTGGATTTCTGAGGGACCATCGCCTTGGCCGGACACGACCACGCGCACGCGGGCCATTCGCACGGGAGCCCTGCCCAGGGCGGTCATGGTGGTCATGGCCATGGCGGTCATGGCGGCCACGGGCATGCCCCGAAGAATTTCGGGCCGGCCTTCGCCATCGGCATCGCGCTCAACACCGCCTTCGTGGGCGTGGAGGCGGTCTACGGCTATCTCAGCAATTCGATCTCCCTGGTGGCCGATGCCGGCCACAACCTCTCGGACGTTCTCGGCCTCGCCGCGGCCTGGATCGCCGCGATCCTCGTGCGCCGCCGCGCCAGCGCGCGCTTCACTTACGGCTATCGCGGCTCCTCGATCCTGGCGGCCCTGTTCAATGCCGTGTTCCTGCTGATCGCCATGGGGGCGGTGATCTGGGAGGCGCTGGTCCGGCTGGTCCATCCCGAGCCGGTCGCGGGCACGACCGTGATGGTGGTGGCCGCCCTGGGAATCCTCGTCAACGGCCTGACCGCGTGGCTCTTCGCCAGCGGTGCCAAGGGCGACATCAACATCCGCGGCGCCTTTCTGCACATGGCGGCCGACGCCGCCGTCTCGGCCGGCGTGGTGGTGGCCGGCCTCGTGATCCAGCTCACCGGGCTCGTCTGGCTCGACCCGGCGGTCAGCCTCGTCGTCGCGGGCCTCGTGGTCTGGGCGACCTGGGGCCTCCTGCGCGACAGCGTGGCGATGTCGCTGGACGCCGTGCCGCCGGAGATCTCCCCCGAGGCGGTGAGCGGCTTCCTGCGCGCGCGGCCCGGCGTCGCCGACCTCCACGACCTCCACATCTGGCCGATGAGCACCACGAGCGTCGCCCTCACGGTCCACCTCGTGATGGCCGAGGACCACCCGGTCCGGCTTCCGGCCGGGAACGGCTTCCTCATCGAGACCGCCGACGCCCTGCGCGAGCGCTTCGGCATCGGCCACGCGACCCTGCAGATCGAGGCGGCCGGCGGCCCCGACTGCCGCCTCGCGAAGGCCTGCGCCGCGTGACCGGCGCCCCGATCTCCCGCGCCCCGATCGCCCGCGCCTTCGTGGTCGGCCACCCGATCGCCCATTCGCGCTCGCCGCTGATCCACGGCCACTGGCTCGCCGAGCACGGGCTTGCGGGTTCCTACGAGCGCCTGGACGTCGCCCCGGAAGCGTTTCCGGACTTCGTCCGCGGCCTGCCCGCCTCCGGCTACCGGGGCGGCAATGTCACGATCCCCCACAAGGAGGCGGCCTTCGCCCTCGCCGACACCCTGACGCCGCGGGCGGAAAAGATCGGCGCGGTGAACACCCTGGTGGTCGAGCCCGACGGGCGGATCCGCGGCGACAACACCGACGCGCCGGGCTTCTGCGCCCATCTCGACCAGAGCCTGGGCGAAGCCTGGCCGGCCCGCGCCGGCGGCACCGCCGTCGTGCTCGGGGCCGGCGGGGCGGCGCGTGCCGTCGTGGTCGGGCTCGCCGAGCGCGGCATGGCGCGCATCCTGGTGGCCAACCGGACCCTGTCCCGGGCCGAGGCGGTGGCCGCCCTGGCGCCGGGCATCGGCACGGCGCTGGCCTGGGACGCGCTGCCTGCGGCGCTGCGGGAGGCCGGGCTCCTCGTCAACACCACGTCCCTCGGCATGAAGGGCCAGCCGCCCCTCGACCTCGACCTCGCGCCCCTGCCGGCGGAGGCCGCGGTGGCCGACATCGTCTACGCGCCCCTGGAGACGGCGCTGCTGGCCGCCGCCCGCCGCCGGGGTCTCGCGGCGGTGGACGGGCTCGGCATGCTGCTGCACCAGGCGGTGCCGGGCTTCGAGGCCTGGTTCGGCCTGCGCCCGACCGTGACCCCGGCCCTGCGCGACCGGATCGTGGCGGATCTCGCCCCATGAGGCCGAAGGCCGGGTCCGGACCCGTCGTCCTCGGGCTCACCGGCTCGATCGGCATGGGCAAGTCGGCCACCGCGGCGATGTTCGCGCGGCTGGGCGTCCCGGTCCACGACGCAGACGCGGCCGTCCACGCCCTCTACGGACCCGGCGGCGCGGCCGCGGCGGCGATCGGAAAGGCCTTCCCCGGCGTGCTCGATCCGCAGGGCGGCGTCGACCGGGCACGCCTGCGCGATGCGGTGCTCGACGCGCCCGTGCGGATGGCCGCCCTCGAGGGGATCGTCCACCCGCTGGTGCGCGCGGCCAGCACGGATTTCCTGGCCCGGCACGCGGACGCCGCCCTGGTCGTTCTCGACGTTCCCCTCCTCTACGAGACCGGTGGCGAGGGCCGCTGCGACGCGGTCGCGGTGGTCAGCGCCCCGCCCGAGATCCAGCGCGCCCGGGTGCTCGCCCGCCCCGGCATGAATGAGGCCACCTTCGCGGCGATCCTGGCCAAGCAGCTGCCCGATGCCGAGAAGCGGGTGCGGGCGGATTTCGTCATCGACACGAGCCGGGGGTTTCCGGCCGCCGAGGCCGAGGTGGCCCGGATCGTCGCCCGGCTCACGCAGGGCCGTGCGCCGTCCTGCCCGGACGGCTGAGCGTCGACACGCGCGCCGGCCCGAGACCCTGTGCAGGAGGGAGACGCCATGCCGGGGGCCGATCCATGGGGCATCCGGGCAACACCGTGTATCACCGGTGGCGGGCATCTCGCCGATGGGAGGCCGTGCGCCATGCGGAGGACGAGACCGAACCGGCGGCCGGAGACGGCCTGGCGGCGAACCGGATTGACGCCCGGACGGCCTGCCGTCCGGCTCGCGTGCCTCGCCCTCGCCCTGCTCGGACCCGGGCCGGCGCCTGCGTCGCGGCCTGCCCCGCCGGCTACGAGGATCGGGGTCGCGATTGCGTCTACCGCAACACGTCCCGGTGAACGGCCGCGCAGGGCCGGTTAACCGCGCCGGCCTATCGGGTTAGGGTCAGCCCCCACCAGCGAGCCGCGAGACCCATGCTGCGCGAGATCGTCCTCGATACCGAGACCACCGGCACGGAAGCGAAGGGAGGCGACCGGCTGATCGAGATCGGCGCGGTGGAACTCCTGAACCACATCCCCACCGGCCGGACCTTCCACCGTTACTGCAACCCGCAGCGGGCCGTGTCCGAAGGCGCGTTCAACGTCCACGGCCTGTCGGACGCGTTCCTGTCCGACAAGCCGCCCTTCGCCGAGATCGTCGGCGAACTGCTGGCCTTCCTGGCCGACGGGCGCCTCGTCATCCACAACGCGCCCTTCGACGTCGGCTTCCTCAACATGGAATACGCCCGGCTCGGGGCCGGCGCCCCGCCGCCGATCCGGCTGGAGGACGTGGTCGACACCCTGCCGATGGCCCGGCGCAAGCACCCGGGCGCGGCCAACAACCTCGACGCCCTCTGCAACCGCTACGGCATCGACAACACCCGGCGCACCAAGCACGGGGCGCTCCTCGACGCGCAGATCCTGGCCGAGGTCTATGTCGAGCTGCTCGGCGGCAAGCAGACCAGCCTCGGCCTCCTGGACGCGGCGAGCGCCGCCCCGCCGCCCGGAGCGCTCGCCCAGGCCGCGACCCCGGCGGCACCCCGCCCCTACCGGAGCCGCCTCACCGAGGCCGAGCGTGCCCGCCACGACGGCTTCCGGGCGAGCCTCGGTCCCGCCGCGATCTGGGCCGAGTACATCGGGGCGGACGAGCCCGCCTGATCCCCGCCCTGCCCCGGCAGCGGTTGTTGCCGCATCGCACAGGGGCGTTTATTGCAATGCACCATACGCCGTCGGCGCACCATCTCGCGGGATGGTGAGGGATCGCCTCTGCGGTGGCACAGGCGCGTGGGTCCCGGCCGTGACGGAGATGCTGAGGCAGTGAGGCGCGCACGCATGACCGAGGATTTCGGCAGCCGCGACGGAGAGCGCGGCGACAAGCCCGTTTCGACGCCATTCGCCGACCTGATCGAAGCCACGCGGCTCACCGGCCTCGGCCGGCTCGACGAGGCGACCGCCCTGATCCAGCGCAGCCTCGGTGGCCAGAAGGCGACCCCCGTCGTCCCGCAGGACACCGACCCCCGCGACGGGCGCCCCGAGGCGCATCGGAACCCGGTCCCGGAGTCCGGGTTGCGGATGCGCGCGGTGGTGGATCAGGTCGTGCGCGGCCTCGCGCCGGTGCTGAAGGGCCTGGGCAACCCGCTGCGGCAGTCGCCGTCGCCGCCCGCCGCCGGGACGGGGACGGGCGGGGGCCGTTTCGTATCCCTGACCCATGCCGAGCCCGCCGGCACCCGCGAGTACAAGCTGTACATCCCGAGCCATCCGGACGCCGCGGCGCCGCTGATCGTGATGCTGCACGGCTGTACGCAGAACCCGGACGATTTCGCCGCCGGCACCGGCATGAACACCCTGGCCGAGCGCGCCGGCGTGTTCGTGGCCTACCCGGCCCAGAGCCGCCAAGCCCATGCCCAGCGCTGCTGGAACTGGTACGAGCCCCGGGACCAGATCCGCGGGTCGGGCGAGCCGGCGATCATCGCGGGACTCACCCGCGCCGTGATGGCCGCCCACCCCGTCGACCCGGCCCGGGTCTACATCGCCGGCCTGTCGGCGGGGGGCGCCGCCGCCCTGAACATCGCCCGCGCCTATCCGGACCTCTTCGCCGCCGTGGGCGTGCATTCGGGCCTCGCCGCGGGCTGCGCCAGGGATCTCGGCTCGGCGCTGATGGCCATGCAGGTCGGAGCGCCGGGCCTCGGCACCGCGACGCCCTTCGGCGCTCCCGCGATGGCGGTGCGCGTGCCGACGATCATCGTCCACGGCGAGGACGACGGCACGGTGAGCGTGCGCAACGCCGACCAAGTGCTCGCCCAGGCCAACATCGCCGGTCTGATGGCCCGGTCCGAAACCTTCGAGGGCCGTGGCCATCCCTTCACCCGCACCCGCTACCGGGACGAAGCCGGCCGGGTCGTCGTCGAGGATTGGCGGGTGCGCGGCGCTGGCCACGCCTGGTCCGGTGGCCACCCCGAGGGCAGCTACACGGATCGCGAGGGACCCGACGCCTCCCGGGCGATGCTCGATTTCTTCGCCGAGCACCGGCTGGGCTCGCGGCGGCCTTGAGGGCATTCCAGAGGACTTGCTCTGCGGCGGGCCGCCCGGCCGGACCGGGCCTCGCCCGCTTGCAGGGCTCTGCCCTGCACCCGCAAAAGGTCCCGGACCTTTTGAAACCAGGATTGTGACGGACCGACCATGACCGCCATCCCGACCCTCGACGGCCTCGCCGAGATCGCCGACCGGTACGACCTGATCCTCTGCGACGTCTGGGGCGTGCTGCACGACGGCCAGTCGGCCCACGGGGCCGCCGGCGAGGCCCTGATCCGCTTCCGCGGCCTTCCGGGGGCGCGGCCGCGGCGGGTCGTCCTCGTCTCCAACGCCCCGCGGCCGGGCGACGGGGTCGGACGCATCCTCGACCGGTTCGGCGTGCCGCGGGAGGCCTACGACGCGATCCTGACCTCCGGTGATCTCACCCACGCCCTGATCGCCCAGCGCCCCGGCGCCCGGATCCGGCATCTCGGGCCGGAGCGCGACCTCGGCATCTTCCAGGGACTCGATCTCAGCCTCGTTCCGGAGGCGGAGGCCGACCTCGTCGTCTGCACCGGCCTGTTCGACGACCGCAGCGAGACCGCGGACGATTACCGGCCGGAACTCGAACGCCTCGCCGCCCGCCGGCTCACGATGATCTGCGCCAATCCCGACCTCGTGGTGGAGAGCGGCAACCGGCTGATCCCCTGCGCGGGCCTGATCGCGGCGGCCTATGCCGAGATCGGCGGCGCCGTGGTCTATGCCGGCAAGCCGCACCGTCCGGTCTACGAAGCGGCCCTCGCCAAGGGGGCGGCGCTCACCGGCGCCCCAGTGGATGCCGGCCGGGTCCTGGCGATCGGCGACGCGATCCGCACCGACATCGCCGGCGCGCGGGGCTTCGGCATCGCGAGCCTGCTGGTGGCCCGGGGCATCCACGCCGAGGAACTCGGCGTCACCGCCGCGCATCACCGCCTGGGCGACGTGGCGGACTGGCTCGGCCGGCAGGCGGTGCACCCGGACGCGGTGATCGAGCGTCTGGTCTGGCAGGCCTGACCACCGCGCCGCGGGGGCGGCCCGCATCGCCGTGCCCGTGCCCGTGCCCGTGCCGGCATGCTACGGTTCGGCGATGAGCGAGCCCATCCCCGCCGCCACCCACGCCCGCACGATTCTGGCCGCGCACGAGCATCGCCGCCAGATCGCGCCGCTGACCGCCTGGGATCCCGGGCTCGACCTGGCGGCGGCCTACCGGGTGGCCGAAGCGGTGCGGCGCCTGCGCGCGGGGCGCGGCGAGCGGACGGTCGGCTACAAGATCGGCTTCACCAACACGACGTTGTGGGACCGGTACGGCGTCCGGGCGCCGATCTGGGGCCATGTCTACGACACGACCCTGCGCGACCGGGCCACGCTGCCGGGACCGGTCGCCCTCGCGGCTTTCGTGGAGCCCCGGATCGAGCCGGAGATCGTCTTCGGGCTGGCGCGCGCGCCGGAGCCCGGCATGGACGCGATGGCGCTGATCGACTGCGTCGACTGGGCGGCGTGCGGCTTCGAGATCGTGCAGTCCTTGTTCCCCGGCTGGCGCTTCGCCGCCCCCGACACGGTCGCGGCGTTCGGGCTGCACGGGCTGCTGGTGGTCGGCGAGCGGGTGCGGATCCCCCCGGCGGACCGGCAGCCCTGGATCGGCCGCCTCGCGGAATTTTCGGTCGCGCTGCTGCGGGACGGCGCCGTCGCCGACCGGGGCGGCGGCCGGAACGTCCTCGGCGCGGGGCCGCTGGCCGCCCTCTCCCACCTCGTCGATGCGCTGGCTAACGATCCAGCCGGACCGCGGCTGGCGGCGGGCGCGGTCGTCACGACCGGGACCCTGACGGACGCGCTTCCGGTGGCGTCCGGACAGGTCTGGAGCCTGCGGCTCGACGGGCTTCCGCTTCCCGGCATCGACCTTGCGCTGATCTGAAACGTCCCGTCCGGGTTATCGTGCGGGGATCGTGCGGTTTCCCGGACCGGCTCCGGGACTCAGGCATTGGTGATGCTTAGCCGACATGGCACATGCTGGAACATGCCTGGACGCCCGCGGCGACGCTACACGACCTTCCTCGTCTCCGTCACGACGGAGCGCGCAGACCCGGCATCGGGCGCCGTGGTCTATGCGGTGATGAAACCCGGCGCCGAGGAGGCGCTGGCGGCGGTCCGGCCGCTCGCCGGCCCGACGGACAGCCTCGCCGTCGTGGGCCGCCTGTCCACCCGGATCGCCAAGGCCCTCAAGCTGAAGCCCGACGAGCCGCGGGTGGTCTGAGCCGTCCGGTTCCGGCTCAATCCACCGCGAGCCTGTAGCCGACGCCCCGGACGGTCTGCAGGAAGACCGGGTTGGCGGGGTCGACCTCGGTCTTGCGGCGCAGGCGGTTGATCTGCACGTCGACGGTGCGCTCCGCCGCCGCGCCACCGGGTCCGGCGAGCTGCTCGCGCTCGACATTGGCGCCGCCCGCCATCGCCAGGATCGTCAGGATCTCGCGCTCGCGCTCGGTGATGCGGATCAGCTCGTCGTCCCGGCGCAGCTCGCCCCGGTCGACGCGGAACGCGAACGGCCCGAAGGTCACCGCCTCGGCGGCCGCCGCGCGGGGCCGCACGCTGCGCTTGATGATGTTGTTGAGCCGCAGCGTCAGCTCCCGCGGCTCGAAGGGCTTCGGCAGGTAATCGTCCGCGCCGATCTCCAGGCCCATCACCCGGTCGTTGGGATTGGAGCGGGCGGTGAGCATCAGGATCGGCACCCGCGAGGTCTCGCGCACGCTGCGGGCGTAGTCGAAGCCGTTCTCGCCGGGCATCATCACGTCGAGCACCATCGCGTCGAACACCACGCTCTGGGCGCGCGCCCGGGCCTCCGCGGCGCTGGCCGCGGCGGTGACCCGGAACCCCTGGTCGGTGAGGTAGCGGGCGAGCAGTTCGCGCAGGCGGCGGTCGTCGTCGACCACCAGGACATGCGGTGCCTCGTCGGGCAGGTCGGCCCGGGTGGCGGTGCTCACGCGCCCTCCCCATCCCGCATGCGCCCCTCGGGCTCCCCGCCGCGCCGGGCCATCAGGCGCTGGACTGCCGGGCGGTCCTCCGGCTCGATCATCGCCATCAGGAAGTCCTCCGGGGACCCCCGGGCGTCCGGCGCCGCGAGCGCCCGGGCGAGGCGGCGGGCCTGGACGCGGGTGAGGTCGGCCGCGAGTTCGGCGCCCGACGGGGTGCAGTACAGGAGGCGCTGGCGCCGGTCGCTGGATCCGGGCCTCTGCGCCACGTAGCCCTGCCCGATCAGGTCCTTGAGCACCCGGTTCAGGCTCTGCTTGGTGATGCGCAGGATGTCGAGGAGTTCGGCGATGGTCAGGCCCGGGTAGCGGTCGACGAAGTGCAACACCCGATGGTGAGCCCGGCCGAAGCCGTAGGCGGCTAGGATCCGGTCGGGATCGCCCACGAAGTCGCGGTAGGCGAAGAACAGCAATTCGATCAGGTCGTCGCTGCCGAGGGCGGCCGGCGCGGCGCCCGGAACGGGGTTGGCCGCGAGGTTCGCCTCGCGCGGGGCTGTCCGTGTCACGGCGCGGCCGCTCCCAACGGGTGATAGGTCAGTCCCCGTGACGTTTCTCAAGCAGGCTCCGGCCCGTCAACCCTGGCCGGCGGGTCCGGCGCGGCGCCGCGGCGGTTTCGTCCCGGGTTGCCGCCGATCCTGCCCCTCCGCTACGCAGGGCCGGTCGGGCGACGGGAGGAGACGTGACCATGGCCGAGGCCGCCGAACCGGACCTGCGCCGCCTCTGGATCCGCGATCCCCGCGCCATCCTGGCCGAGGGGGCCGGCGGCGGGATCGTCGTCGCGGGCACCCGGATCGTCGAGCACGTGCCGGCGGGCGCAAGGCCGACCGCTCCGGTGGACGAGACCTTCGACGCCACGCGCCACGTGGTCATTCCCGGACTGATCAATACCCACCACCACGCCTTCCAGACGCTGACCCGTGCCCATCCGCTGGCGATCAACAAGCCGCTCTTTCCCTGGCTGAAGGCGCTCTACACGGTCTGGGGGCGGATCACCCCGGAGGCGTTCCGCCTTGCCACCCGGGTGGCCTTCACCGAGTTGCTGCTCTCGGGCTGCACCACGGCGGGCGACCACCACTACCTGTTCCCAAGGGGGCTGGAGGATTCGGTGGACGTCCAGGTCGACGAAGCCCGGAGCCTCGGCATCCGGGCGGCGGTCACCCGCGGCTCGATGAGCCTGTCCGACCGGGAGGGCGGCCTGCCCCCCGAAAGCCTGACGCAGGACGACGACACGATCCTGGCCGATTGCGAGCGGGTGCTGAACCTCTTCCACGACCCGGCCCCCGGGACGATGGTGCAGATCGGCCTCGCCCCCTGCTCGCCCTTCGCGGTGACCAAGCGCCTAATGCGGGAGAGCGCCGCGCTGGCCGCCCGGCACGGAAGCCGGCTGCACACCCATCTCGGCGAGACGCGCGACGAGGACGCCTACTGCCAGGCGATGTTCGGTTGCCGGCCCGTCGACTACCTCGAAGAGGTCGGCTGGCTGAACGACCGGGTCTGGCTCGCCCACGGCATCCACTTCAACGATGCCGAGGTGGCCCGGCTCGGCAGGGCGGGGGTCGGCGTCTGTCACTGCCCGACCTCGAACATGACCCTGGCGTCGGGCCGCTGCCGGACCTGCGAACTGGAGGCGGCGGGCTCGCCCGTAGGCCTCGGGGTCGACGGCTCGGCCTCGAACGACAGCTCGAACCTGATGGAGGGCGTGCGCCACGCCCTGATGATCAACCGGCTCACCTACGGGGCGGAGGCCGTGACCCATCGCGACGCGCTCCGCTGGGCCACCGAGGGGTCGGCCGCCTGCCTCGGCCGGTCCGATATCGGGCGGATCGCGCCGGGCCGCGAGGCGGACCTCGCCCTGTTCACCCTGGACGAGCTGCGCTTCTCCGGCGCCCACGATCCCCTCGCGGCGCTGGTCCTCTGCGGTGCCACCCGGGCCGACCGGGTGATGGTGGCGGGTCGATGGCGGGTGATCGACGGGCAGCCGCTGGGTGTCGATACCGGGATGCTGCGCGAGGCGCATTCCCGGCTGGCGGTGGAGTTGTTCGGGGCGATGTAGAGGGCGGGCAGTCACCGCCCGGGCGAGCCCTGACCCGCCCTGCCCCGTCATCGCGAGCGTCAGCGAAGCGACCCAGGGTGGCACGACCTCGGAGAGCGTGGCGCCGCTGGGTTGCTTCGCTCCGCTCGCAAGGACGAACGGCGGAGCCCGCCCATGGAGGGAGCCCCGCGCGATCCTCAGAACAGCCCGTCGATCTGCCCGTCGGCGTCGAGCCGGATCGTGTCGGCGGCGGGCACCCGGGGCAGGCCCGGCATGGTCATGATCTCCCCGCAGATCGCCACCACGAAGCCGGCACCGGCCGAGAGCCGGACGTCGCGCACGCCGACGATGTGGCCCTCAGGGGCGCCCATCAGGGTCGGGTCGGTGGAGAACGAGTACTGGGTCTTGGCCATGCAGATCGGCAGGTGGCCGTAGCCGTCCTTCTCGAAGGTGGCGAGCTTTCCGGCGGCCTTGGTCTCGATCTGGATGTCGGCGGCGCCGTACAGCTTGGTGGCGATCGCCCGGATCTTGTCGGTGAGGCGGCTCTCGGTCTCGTAGGCGTGGCGGATCGGGGCCGGCTCCGCCTGGCTGAGCTTCACCACCGCGCGGGCCAGTTCCTCGGCGCCGGCCCCGCCCTCGGCCCAGTGTCGGCAGGTGATCGCCTCCACGTCGAGCCGCTCGCGGCACAGTTCCTTGAGCTTGGCATGCTCGGCGTCCGTGTCGGCGTAGAAGTGGTTGACGCCGACCACCACCGGCAGGCCGAAGCCGCGCAGGTTGGTGACGTGCCGGGCAAGGTTGGCAAAGCCCTTCTCCAGGGCGTCGATGTTCTCGCCCCCGAGGTTCTTCTTGTCGACGCCGCCGTGCATCTTGAGGGCGCGGATCGTCGCCACCACGACCACGGCCGAGGGGGTCAGGCCCGCCTGACGGCACTTGATGTCGAGGAACTTCTCGGCGCCGAGATCGGCGCCGAAGCCGGCCTCCGTCACCGTGTAGTCGGCGAGCCGCAGGCCGGCCCTTGTGGCGATCACCGAATTGCAGCCATGGGCGATGTTGGCGAAGGGGCCGCCGTGGATCAGCGCCGGGTTGCCCTCGAGCGTCTGCACGAGGTTCGGCTGCAGGGCGTCCTTGAGCAGCACCGTCATGGCGCCGGTGGCCTTCACGTCCTTGAGGGTGACGAGCTTGCGGTCGCGGGTCTCGGCGATGACGATCCGGCCGAGGCGCTCCTCCAGGTCGGCGAGGTCCTTGGCGAGGCAGAACACCGCCATCACCTCGGAGGCGACCGTGATGTCGAACCCGTCCTCGCGGGGGAAGCCGTTGGCGACGCCGCCCAGCGACTGGTTGATCTGGCGCAGCGCCCGGTCGTTCATGTCGACGACGCGGCGCCAGTGGATGCGGCGGACGTCGATGTTGAGCTCGTTCGCCCAGTAGACGTGGTTGTCGATCAGCGCGGCCGCGAGGCTGTGGGCCGCCGTGATGGCGTGGAAGTCGCCGGTGAAGTGCAGGTTGATCTGCTCCATCGGCACGACCTGCGCCTTGCCGCCGCCGGCCGCCCCGCCCTTCATGCCGAAGCACGGCCCGAGGGACGGCTCGCGCAGGCAGATCATGGTCTTTTCGCCGATGCGGTTGAGCGCATCGCCCAGGCCCACCGTGGTGGTGGTCTTGCCCTCGCCGGCCGGCGTCGGGGAGATCGCGGTGACCAGCACTAGCTTGCCGGGCGTCCGGCTCTCCAGCCCGGCGATGTAGCCGTGGTCGATCTTGGCGATGTGCTTGCCGTAATGGTGGAGCGCGTCATCCGGGATGCCGAGCGTCTCGGCGACCTGCGCGATCGGCTTCAGGGTCGCGGCGCGGGCGATCTCGATATCTGACGGCATGGGCGTTCCTCCCTGACTCGCGGGCACCCTGCCCGCCGCCGGCTCTTGCCGTGCGGATGTCCTGCCGTGCGGGCGACCGCCCGCGAACGGCTGCGCACTGTGCGTCAAACGGTTGGGAAAAGCGCGTCGATTTTTATGAGGTGGCGGACAAAAACAAGTTTTCGGTAGGCCGGTTGAAGAGTGCCCGGGGATGGCTTCCATCCCACCCCCTCATCCTGAGGTGCCGGAGCGCAGCGCAGACCTCGAAGGAAGCCGCCAGAGGCCATAGCGATCCCTGGAGGCCTCCTTCGAGGCGGCTGCGCCGCACCTCAGGATGAGGATTGTGGATGGGATCGGGCGCGCTCAGCCCCCCGACTTCTTGGCCTTGTCTGCGGCGCCCGGCGCCTCGTGGGGCTGCGGCGCGCCCTTGGGCAGCTCCGGGTTGTCGGCATTGTGGGGAGCGGCGACCGGGGCCGGCACGGTCTCGGCCGTGGCGGTGGGCTTCTCGGTCTCCGGCAGCCCATCCTTCAGCTTCGCGTTGATCTGCGCGAGGTCGTCCGGCTCGGGGTTCAGGTCCTTGGCGTGCTGCCACTGGAACTTGCCCTCGAGCCGCCGGCCCGAGCGCCAGTAGGCGTCGCCCAGGTGGTCGTTGATGGTCGGATCGCCCGGCTTCAGCTCGACGGCCTTCTCCAGCTCGCGCACCGCGTCGTCCCAGCGGCCGAGGCGGAAATAGGCCCAGCCGAGGCTGTCGACGATCATGCCGTCCCGGGGGCTCGCGTCGGCGGCCTGCTGCAGCAGCTTGAACGCCTCGTCGATGTTGGTGTTCTGGTCGACCCAGGAATAGCCGAGATAGTTCATCACTTGGGCCTTGGCGGCCGGCTGGTTGGCCGGCACCAGGGACAGGGCCTTCTTGAGGTCGGCCTCGGCCTTCGGCCATTGCTTGGCGCGCTCGTAGGCGGTGCCGCGGAAGTAGTAGGTCGTCCAGTAATTGGACTGCGGCCGGTCGCCGATCAGGTCGATGGCGCGGGTGTAGGTGGCCGCGGCCTCCTCGTACTTCTTGCGGGCGCGCTGGACGTTGCCGAGCGCGGTGATCACGTCGATGTCGTCCGGGTGCGCCTTCATGGCGGCGTCGAGATGCGCCAGCGCCTCGTCGCTCTTGCCCATCTGCTCCAAGTTCAGGCCGACCTGGATGTCGGCGTTGAGCTTGAGCGGCGAGGTGGCGGGGATCTGCGCGTAGGCCTCGTTGGCGCGCTCGGGCTGCTTCATCCGGTCCAGCGTGTCGGCGAGCGTCAGCCGGGCCAGCGCGTGGTCGGGGGCGAGGTAGAGCGCCAGTCGCAGGTAGATCACCGCGGGCAGCTCGTCGCCCTGCGTCGAGCCCGCCGAACCCAACCCGTACAGCACCTCGGCGGCGCCCTCCTGGGCGGTGCCGATCAGGCGGGTGAGCGGCTTGCCGTCCTTGAGCTTGTCGAGGGCGTCGCGCACCAGCGGATGGCGCGGCGAGAGCTGGTCGAAGTCGGAATAGGCCTGGATCGCCAGGTCGGTGCGGCCGAGGCTCGCCTCCATCCGGGCGTAGGCGTCGACGATGCGCAGGGTGTTGCGGTCGGCCTCGTAGGCGGCCTTGAGGCGCCGCTCGGCCTCGGCGTTGTCGCCGGTCACCGAGGCGATCAGGCCGGCATGGTAGTCGCGGAAGGTGTTGTAGTAGCGCTCGCCCCGGAGCTTGTTGACCGTCTCGAGGGCCTTCTTGCCGTCGCCCGCGCCTGCGTACGACCAGGCGGTGAGCAGCGTGGCAGTGAGGTCGGTCGCCGCGCCCCGGCCGCTGCGCGAGAAATTCTGGCGGGCGGCGGCCCACTGGCCGGCCTTGATCTGGCGCACCCCGAGGGTGAGGTTGGCCAGCCCGTTGGTCGGATCGCGGGCGATGAGCTTCTCGGCCGTGCGGAACGCGTCCGGCAGGGCGCCGTCGGCGAGCAGCGAGATGAAGGCGCGCTCGACCAGCTCGGCGTTGCGCGGGTCGGCCTTCACGGCCTCGCGGTAGTAGGTCGCCGCCGCGGCGGTGTCCCGGGACGCGCCCGCGATGTAGGCGGAGAGGAAGTTGCCCTCCAGCGAATCCGCGGGCTCGTAGTCGAGCACCGGAGTCGATTCCTTCGGCTGCGCGGCCAGAACGGTCTGCGGAAGCCCGGCAGCGAGCAGCAGGGCGAGCGCCGAGACGCTCCGGCGTGCGCGTGTTGTCTTCATGAACCGATCGCGGCTCCTGGGCGCCGGGCCATCGGGGGCCGGGCGCGAGAATGGCGGGTTATCCCCGAAAAAACGCTGGGGACACTGAACCCATCCCGCCAGCCCCGCAAGGCGAAAGGATGGCGCCCCGCCATCCCCGCCCGCCCCGGGCGCCTCACATGTTCGGGTAGTTCGGCCCGCCCGGACCCTCCGGCGTCACCCAGTCGATGTTCTGGTTCGGATCCTTGATGTCGCAGGTCTTGCAGTGGACGCAGTTCTGCGCGTTGATCTGGTAGCGCACCCCGTCGCTGGCGGCGGAATCCTCCACCCACTCGTAGACGCCCGCCGGGCAGTAGCGGCCCGAGGGTCCGCCGTAGACGTCGTGCTCGGAGCGCTTCTGCAGCTCCGGGTCACGGACCTTCAGGTGGGGCGGCTGGTCCTCCTCGTGGTTGGTGTTCGACAGGTAGACCGAGGAGAGCCGGTCGAAGGTCAGCTTGCCGTCGGGCTTCGGGTAGACGATCGGCGTCACCTCCGCGAGGGGCTTGAGGCAGGCATGATCGGGCTTGCCGTGCTTGAGCGTGCCGAACGGCGAGGCACCCAGAATGCTGGTCGCCCACATGTCGATCCCGCCGAGCCCGACGCCGACCAGCGTGCCGTATTTCGACCAGAGCGGCTTGACGTTGCGCACGGCCTTCAGGTCCTGCCCGATCGGGCTGTCGCGCCAGCCGGCCTCGTAGGCGGCGAGCTCGTCGCCCGCGCGGCCCGCCTTCAGGGCGTCCGCGATGGCGTCGGCCGCCTGCATCCCGGACAGGATCGCGTTGTGCGAGCCCTTGATCCGCGGCACGTTCACGAAGCCCGCCGAGCAGCCGACGAGGCACCCGCCCGGGAAGACGAGCTTCGGCACGGACTGCCAGCCGCCCTCCATGATGGCCCGCGCCCCGTAGCCGATGCGCTTGGCGCCCTCGAAGGTCTCGGCGATCATCGGGTGGGTCTTGAAGCGCTGGAACTCCTCGAACGGCGACAGGGTCGGGTTCTCGTAGTTCAGGTGCGTGACGAAGCCGACCGAGAGCAGATGGTCGTCGAAATGGTAGAGCCACGAGCCGCCGCCGGCCTTGTTGGGCAGGGGCCAGCCCATCGTGTGCTGCACGAGACCGGGCTCGAACTTGCCGGGCGCGAGCTGCCACAGCTCCTTCACGCCGAGCCCGTACTTGAAGTGGTCGCTGTACCGGTTGAGTTCGAAGCGCCGGATCAGCCCCTTGGTGAGGTTGCCCCGGGCGCCCTCGCCGAACACCGTGTACTTGCCCCGCAATTCCATGCCGCGGGTGTAGTCGTCGCGCGGCTCGCCGGACTTGCCGATGCCGAGATCGCCCGTGGCGATGCCCGCCACGGCGCCGTTGTCGTCGAACAGCACCTCGGAAGCCGGGAAGCCCGGATAGATCTCGACGCCGAGCGCCTCGGCCTGGGCGCCCAGATACTTGCAGGTGTTCGAGAGCGAGCCGACGAAGTTGCCGTGGTTCGACATGAGCTTGGGGAAGAACAGGTTCGGCAGGGTGATGCCGCTGTTCTTGGTGAGCATCATGAACTCGTCGCGCTGGACCTCGGTCTTCAGCGGCCGCTCCGGGTCGGTGCGCCACTCGGGGAGCAGCCGGTCGAGGCCGATCGGGTCGATCACCGCCCCCGACAGGATGTGGGCACCGACCTCCGAGCCCTTCTCGACGACGACGACCGAGATCTCCTCGCCGATCTCGGCGGCGCGCTGCTTCAGGCGGATCGCGGTGGCGAGCCCCGCCGGACCCGCGCCCACCACGACCACGTCGAAATCCATGCTCTCGCGTTCGGGCAGCGCCATCCTCGCCTCTCCTTTTCTTGTTCCGGCCCCGATGCGTCGACGGGCCGGCATCCCTGCTGCCGTCTCAAGCGATTCCAAGCTAGAAAGGCAAGCTGCCGACGCCCAGCCCCGCGGCAAAGTTCCCTCCGCCGCATGGACGCGGTGCGCGGGCGCGGAAGAATGGCCCGTCCCGTGCCGTTCGGTCACGCAAGCCTTTGCCGGCGGGCGTGTTTTCAGGCGTTGTCCACAGGCGTCGCCGGCCCCACATGCTGAACCACATGCCGAGCCCTCCAGACGCGCAAGCCGACCTGATCGCCTATCTCGACTTCCACGTGGAGGCCGGTGCCGACGCGGTTCTGGACGAGCGGCCCCATGACCGGTTTGGCGAGGCGGACGCGCCCGCGCCGACCCTGCGCGCGTCGCGCCGGGCCGCCGCCCCCCGCACCGCCGACCAGCCC
>NZ_JBFULS010000077.1:0-21312 GCF_054049775.1 Methylobacterium sp. P5_C11
GATATATTCTTCCCTTTAACGAAAGATATGAATTGTTCGTATGTGCGTCTGCCGTCTTTAGCTATTCGCGCGCTTACATTGTTTTCTTTGATCCAGCTTGTAATTATATCGTTCGGCATTCTAACGGATTGCCCTGACTCGCCCATGAAGCGGTTCAACAGGTTTCGCTCGTTATCGTTCTCAGGCGCCGCTTGATAGACAACTATCTTTTCGTTGGGTGTGCTTTCAACAAAAATGCCTTGTTGATCGTATATCTTTGCATTCGTTTCGTCGGCAATGATCGTCTTTCCGTCGGGAAGTTTGAGGATCTTGTTAATCTCGTACTTCAGACGATGTTCATATCGGCCATTCTTTGACTGTTTTCTTGTAAATAATCTGATCCTATGTTCAAAAATAAATCTATCGGCTCTTATCCGTGCTAGATCGATATCGGGTGTGCACAAACTCTTCTCGAAACTTTTATAGATGTGACCGTTTATCTCAACATTTTGTAGCCGGACGTACCAATTCTGTGATCCATTCCGTTTAAACAGATACTTTTTGTCGGGCATTTCGGCGTCTCAGCGGCACAGGTTACCAGCAGCTGTTTAGAGGCATATATAGCGGCAGTCGAGCCCATATTAATCAGTGACTTAAGCGTGTTTGGGGTCGCGCATGAGCCCTATTACGCGGCCCTGGCCCGGGCGCTCGGCGCCCCCTATCTCGACGGCCCGATCCCGTTCGGCCTGGGGCTGCGCTTCCCCGACAGCCTCGTGGCCGGCCTCGCGCCCCTGGCGCCGGGGTCGGTGGCGCCCTGGGTGCAGGCGCCCCGCGGCCGGACGATCGCGGACCTCCTCGACGCCCCGCCCCGCGCCGCCGTGCCGGCGATCACCAGCCCCACCCGCCTGCGCGAGGCGGTGTTCGCCGCCATCCCCGGGCAGGTGGCGGATTACGCGGCGCACGACCTGCGGCGGCAGGCCCCCGAGCGGGCGAGCGCGCCCGAGCCCGCCCTCCGCTGGCTGCTGGTCCTCGCCCTCGCGCTCACCGCCGCCCTCTGCCTGTGCGCGGCGCTGCCGGCACCGCTCGCGCGGGCGGTGGGGGTGGTCGGCCAGATCCTGTTCCTGGCCATGGCGGGCCTCCGGATCGCGGCGCTCGCCATCGCGGCGCCGGTGGCCGCGGAGGCGCCGACGGCGCTCGCCGATGCGGACCTGCCGGTCTACACGATCCTCGTCCCCCTCCACCGCGAGGCGGCGGTGGTGCCGGACCTGCTCCGGGCGCTCTCCGCCCTCGACTATCCGGCGGCCAAGCTCGACATCAAGCTGCTGCTCGAGGCGGACGACCCGGAGACCGCCGCGGCGCTCGCCCGCGCCACCCTGCCGGCCCGGTTCGAGGTCGTGACGGTGCCGCCGGGCGGCCCGCGCACCAAGCCCCGGGCGCTCAACGCCGCCCTGCCCCTGGCCCGCGGGGACCTGCTCACGGTCTACGACGCCGAGGACGTGCCCGATCCCGGGCAATTGCGGCTGGCAGCTTCCCTGTTCGCGCGCCTGCCCGCGCGCACCGCCTGCCTCCAGGGGCGGCTCGTGATCGACAACATCGGCGATTCGCGCCTCGCCCGCGCCTTCGCCCTCGAATATGCGGGCCTGTTCGACGTGCTGAACCCGGCCTTCGCCCGATGCCGCCTGCCGGTGCCGCTCGGGGGTACCTCGATGCACCTGCGCACCGGGGTGGTGCGGGCGCTCCACGGCTGGGATGCCCACAACGTCACCGAGGATGCCGATCTCGGGCTGCGCCTCGCGCTGGCGGGCTACACGGTCGGCGACCTGCCCAGCCCCACCTTCGAGGAGGCCCCGGCCCGCCTCGGCCCCTGGCTCGCCCAGCGCACCCGCTGGCTGAAGGGCCTCCTCCAGACGAGCCTCACCCACGGGCGGCGTCCCCTCGCCAACGCGCGCCGCCTCGGCGGGCTGGAGACCCTCTGCGCCGCCGCCCTGGTGCCGGGCACCGTGGCCTCGGCCCTCGCCTACCCGGTCTGCCTCGTCGCTGCGGCCTGGTGCTTCCTGGTCCTGGAGATCCCGGCCGCCCCGGTCTTCCTGGACAACCTGTCCACGGGGCTCGCCATCACCCTGTTCGGGACGGGGCTCGCCGCCCTGGTCCTCCCGGCCCTGCTCGGCTGTGCCCGGCGCGGCTGGGGGGACCTCGCCCAGTCGGTCCCGTGGATGCCGCTCTACTTCCTGCTGGTCAGCCTGGCCGCGTGGCTGGCGCTGATCGAGCTGGTCCGCGCACCGGTCCGCTGGAACAAGACCCGCCACGGCCTCGCGCGGACCTCGCGCAGCGGGCGGCTGAACCGGTCCCGGCGCCCTGCGACGCCCGGCGACACCGGGTCCGGGGGCGGCGAAGGTGCATCCGCTTGATCTGGATCAGTCGTCCCGGCCGGCGGCCTCGCTAGCATCCGCCGCCGGCTCCCGTCCGTGGCGCGGGCGGCCCCGGCGTGTCGTCCCGCGGCGGCCCGAGCATGCCGGCCTATCACCTCCGACGCACCCTGGAGCACGCGGACGGCCGCAGCGGCCTCGCCTTCGCCAGCGACCTGCTGGAGGCGGACGACGTGGAGGCGGCGATCCGCGCCGCCCGGACCCTGTGCGGGACCGCGACCGGCATGCTCCTGACCGGGGCGGTGCTGACGGACGCGTGCGGCCGGATCCTGTGGTCGTTCTCCCTGGCGCTGGCCCGGGAGCCGCTCTGCGTCCGGCCGACGAGCTGAGCGCGGTGCAACGCCCACGGCCCGCGCGCCGTTGTCCCGCGAGGGAGATGCCATGACCACGATCGCGATCCTGATCGGCACGCAGGCGGGGGCTCGCCTGCTGGCGGCCGCGTCCGAGCGGGAGGCGGCCCTGTCGGCCGAGGCCTTCCTGCTGCGCTTGCCCGCCCGCGCCCTTCCGGCGCCCCTCTGGGTGCAATGCGCCGATCCGGCGGTCAGCGGCCGGCTGACCGGCTACCTCAACGGGCTGCAGGCCGAGCAGGTGCGCGAGCGCGACGCCCGGGTCTGAGCTCCGGTGCCCGCCCGCACCGGGCCGGCGGATTTCCCTTTGCCCCGTCATGCTCTAACGCCAGCCGCATGAGCGAGGCAGACGAGGCGGCCCGGTCCGGCGTGACCGGCGGTGAGGCGGGGGAGACCCCATCCCTGCGCAGGCTCCTGCACCTGATGGCGACGCTGCGCGATCCCGTCGGCGGCTGCCCCTGGGACGTGGCGCAGACGCCCGCCTCGATCGTGCCCTACACGATCGAGGAGGCCTACGAGGTCGCCGACGCGGTGGCGCGGGGCGACCTGCGCGACCTGCGCGACGAACTCGGCGACCTGCTCCTCCAGGTGGTGTTCCAGGCCCGCATGGCCGAGGAGCAGGGCGCCTTCGCGTTCGACGACGTGGCCCGCGCCATCGGCGACAAGCTGGTCCGGCGCCACCCCCACGTCTTCACCCCGGATGGCGCGCCCCTGCCCGCGGGCTCGCCCCTGCGCGATCCCGCGGAGGTCGAGGCCCAGTGGGCGGCGATCAAGGCGCAGGAACGGGCCGAGCGGCGGGCCGCGGCCCCCGAGCCGGACGCCGAGCCGGACCCCCAGCCGGACCACCTTGGCGGCGTCGCCCGGGCGCTGCCGGCCCTCGCCCGCGCGGAGAAGATCTCCCGCCGGGCGGCCGCCTACGGCTTCGACTGGGACGACGCCGCCCAGGTCGTCGACAAGGTCCGCGAGGAGACCGCGGAGGTCGCCGAGGCTCTGGCGGCGGGCGATCCGGAGGCCCTGTCCGAGGAGATCGGCGACCTCCTGTTCTCGGTGGCGAACCTCGCCCGGCATGCCGGGATCGACCCGGAGACCGCGCTGCGCGACGGGACCGCCAAGTTCGAGCGCCGCTTCGCCGCCATGGCGCGGCATCTCGCGGCCTCCGGGGGCGCCCTCGGCCGGTCCGACCTCGCCGCCATGGAGGCGGCGTGGCAGGCGGCCAAGCGCGACGAGGCGACGGGCCGACCGTAGGCGCGGCGATCCTCCGCGGTGCCCCGCCGCCCCGGGGGCTCGACAGCTGGACGCGGGCGGATATGTTCCGCGCATGCGCTTTGCCCTCCCCGCCCTCGCCGCCCTCGTCTTGACCGCCGCCCTGTCGCGGCCCGCCGGGGCCGAGACGATCGTCCAGGATCGGTTCGGCTGCCACAGCCAGGAGGTCACGGACCGCCTGTTCAAGCTGGTCATGGCGGGGGACGAATCGGGATTCGGCCAGCTGCTGCAGGGCAGCCTCGCCAACGGCGAGTGCCGGTCCTGGAAGCAGGGCGAGGAGGTCCGCCTGGAGAGCCGGACGATGACCTACGGCTGCCTCGCCCTGAAGGACTCGCACGACAGCTGCTACTGGACGCCCCTCAGCGCCATCGAGACGGCGCACTGACGCCTTTTGGGCGACGGTCCGGACGGATCCGGCGCCCGGAAGGGGCGCCGGATCCGTCCGTGATCAGGCGGCCTTCCGGCCCTTGCCCTTCGACCCCTCCGCATCCTCGGGATCGCCCGCGGCGTTGATCGACACGGCGATCTCGGACAGCCGCGCGTCGGTCTTCTTCTCCTCCTGCAGGGTCTCGTCCAGGAGCTTGGCGGCGTCCGCGTAGCCGAGCTGGCCGGCCCAGGTCTTCAGGGTGCCGTAGCGGGCGATCTCGTAATGCTCCACCGCCTGGGCGCAGGCGGCCAGCACCGCGTCGGCGGCGGGGCTGCCCTCGAAGTCGTCGAGATCCTCCTCCATCTCCGAGACGATGCCCTGCATCGCCTCGCAGGTCTTCGCCCGGGCGGGCTTGCCGATGATCTCGAAGACCTGCGTCAGGCGCTCCACCTGCTGGGCGCTCTCCTCGGCATGGGTCTCGAAGGCCTGGCGCAGTTCCGCGTGCTCGGCCGCCTTGGCGGATTTCTTGAGCGCTTTCACGGACTGCTTCTCGGCGTAATAGACGTCCTTCAGGGTCTCGTAGAAGGCGTCGTGCAGCGTCTTCTGCTTGGTCATGGCGGTCAGTCTCCCTTGAACGGCCGCCGTTTCTGTCCGCGGCCTCCGCACTGGGAACGCCGGTCCGGCCGCCGGTATCCGGACGATATCGCCGTCCTGGGGAGGAACCTTTCGGTGGTCAGGTCTCCTCGCCGTGCGGACGTCCGGGCCGCGGCGCGCGCCCGCGCCGGTCCGCCTGCGCAGCCCGCTGTCCGGGAGCATTGCCGGTCGCTCTGCCACTCGCCTTGCCGGTCGCCTTGGCGACGGGCGCTACCGGACGCAGGCGGTCGAGGATGGTCTCCAGGGCGCGCTCGACCGCGGCGCGGTCCGGCGGCGCGTCGGGGCGCAGCGGTCTCTGGTCCGGGTCGCGGCGCTTCGGCATGTCGTCCGCCTGTCTCGGAGCCGGGCGGCGCGGTCTTCCGGCGCGCGGAGCGGCTGACGGCCGGTGTATCGACCGTGATCCCGGGATCAAAGCCTGCCGTGATCCTCGGATCCCCGGATCCTGTGATCAAGGTTCCCGGATGGTTGCTGGCGGCGCCGTCGGCAGAGCCGGGCCGGGCTGCCGTGGACCCTCGGAGATCTTGCCCGCAGTTTCGCCAGATCTCCGGCGTCCGCCGAACGGCCAGTCGATCAGGCCGCCGGCCCAGAGCGCCGCCCAGACGAAGACCGGCTGAAACGCCAGACGCGGGCCATGGTACCACCAGGAATCGGGAATGCCGTCCACGTGGACGTGGTCCAAGGCATGCTTGAGGTTCGCCGGGTAGACGCAGACCGCGTAGAGGGCGAGGCCGATCGCGGCGGCGCGACGGAGCGGGGGAAACAGCAGGCCGGCGGCGCCGGCGAGCTCGCACAGGCCGGTCGCCAGGATGACGTGCCGCGGCTCCGGCACCCAGTCGGGCATCAGCGGCAGCATCGCGTCGGCCGCCACGAGGTGCACGATTCCGATGACGGCGTAGAGTGCCGCCAGCGCGTAGCGCAGCCGCCGGCGCCCCGTCTCGGCCGCTCGGCCGGTCGCTCGGTCTGTCGCTTGCCCGGTCACGCGACCGCCGCCTCCGACACGCCGCAGGAGCGGGCCACCGACCCGCGGAGCGCGGCCGTCAGGCGGGCGATCGCCGGGTGTCCGCCGCCCGCGAAGGTCGCGTCGCCGACCGCCGTCACGGGGGCGAGGAGCCGCAGAGAGTTGGTCAGGAACACGGCTTCGGCGCCGCGGAGGTCGGGCAGGGTGAGCGACCGTTCCTCCGCCTCGAGCCCGCATCCGGCGGCGAGCGCCAGGATTTCCGCCCTCACGATCCCGGCGAGGACGCCGTCGGCAAGCGGCGGCGTCACCAGGATCCCGCCGAACAGGCCGAACAGGTTGCCGGTGCCCCCGCAGGCGACGCGTCCGCGCGTGTTGCAGAACAACGCCTCGTCGAAACCCGCCGCCGCGGCGTCGCGGGCGGCCAGCACCGCGTCGCCATAGCCCAGGGTCTTCAGCCGGGCGGCCGGGGAGGTGTCGTTGCGGGCGATCGGGGTGGGCCACAGGCGCAGGGGCGCGAAGGCCGCGCTCCTGGCGCTCGGCGCCGCGGTGGCGAACAGGGTCGGGTTCGGAGCCTCCGGCGGCTTCAGCCCCCGCGGGCCGGAGCCGCGAGTGAGGGTGGTGCGGATCGCGCGCCGCCCGCCATCGTCGCCCCCCGCCTCGGCCAGCGCCCGCATGGCGGCGCGGATCCGCTCCGGCGCGACCGGGATCCCCAGCGTCCCCGCGGCGGCCACGAGCCGAGCGATGTGGGCGTCCTCGAAGGCCACGCGGCCGCCCAGCGCCAGCGCCGTGTCGAACAGGCCGTCGCCCAGCGTCAGGCCGCGGTCGGTGAGGTCGAAGGGGGCCGTGGTACCGGGCGCGATCACCCCGTCACGCCACAGCATCGCGGCGTCCCTCCGGCCTCTCGCGCCACGCGCGGGCCAGGCCCAAAAAGTTGGCGAACAGGGCGTGGCCGCCCTCGGTCAGGACCGATTCCGGGTGGAACTGGATGCCGTAGGTCGGGTGGGTCCGGTGCGAGAGCGCCATCACCTCCCCCTCCTGCGAGACCGCGTCGACGGAGAGGTGCCGGTCCATCTCGGGACCCGGGGTCACCACCAGCGAGTGGTAGCGCCCCACCGGCATCGGCGCCGGCAGCCCGGAGAACAGCCGCTCGCCCGTGTGGGCGATCGGCGTCATCTGTCCGTGCAGGGGGCGCTGCGCCCGCACGACCGTGCCGCCGAAGGCCGCGCCGATCGCCTGATGGCCGAGGCAGACGCCGAGGATCGGCACCGCCCCCGACAGCTCCCGGATCGCCGGCAGGGAGATGCCGGCCTCCGCGGGGGTGCAGGGTCCGGGCGAGACCACCAGGGCCTCGGGGGCGAGCGCCCGGATGCCGGGCACGTCCAGCGCGTCGTTGCGCACGACCCGGACCTCCGCGCCCAGCTCCTCCAGGTAGCGGACGACGTTGAAGACGAACGAATCGTAGTTGTCGAGGACGAGGATCATGCGAAGGCCTCGAACACGCGGGCGGCCTTGGCGAGGGTCTCGTCGTATTCCGGGCCGGGCTCCGACAGCAGGGTCACCCCGCCCCCGGCCTGCAGGACCGCCTGTCGGTCGTCCATGAACACCGTGCGGATCGCTATCGAGGTGTCGAGCGCCCCGTCGAAGCCGATCCGGCCGATGGCGCCGCAATAGAGTTCCCGGGCGTCGCCCTCGATCTCGGTGATGATGTCCATGGCGCGGATCTTCGGGGCGCCCGTGATCGAGCCGCCCGGGAACGTCCCTTCCAGGAGGTCGAGGGCGTCGAGCCCGTCGCGGAGGTCTCCCGTCACCACCGACACCAGATGGTGGACGTTGGCGTAGGTCTCCAGGCCGCACAGGGTGGGCACGGCGACGCTGCCCGGCTTGCAGACCCGCGACAGGTCGTTGCGCAGCAGGTCGACGATCATGACGTTCTCGGCCCGCTCCTTGACGCTGGCCTGGAGCGCCGCCGCGGCGGCCCGGTCGGCCTCCGGATCGTCCAAGGGGTTGTCCGCGCGGCGGGCGGTGCCCTTGATCGGCCGCGTCTCCACGTGCCGGCCGTCGAGGCGGATGAAGCGCTCGGGCGAGGACGAGGCGACGCTCAGCCCCTCCAGCTCCAGGTAGGCGCCGAAGGTCGCCGGGTTGGTGGCGCGCAGGCGCCGGTAGAGGGCGAACGGGTCGAAGCCGGCCGGCAGATCGGCGGTGAAGCGCTGGGCGATGTTGGCTTGGTAGATGTCGCCGGCGCGGATATAGGATCGGACCGTTTCGACAGCGTTTTCATAACCTTGTCGGTCGAAGTTCGAGTGCCAAGTGAGCGGTTCCGACGGCGCTTCGGAAGCCCCGAGGGATGATTCCGCGGTGCCGAGCCGATCCGCGAAGCGGGCGAGCCGCGCCGCCGCGCGGGCCTGCCGGTTCTCCGGGACGCGTTCGGGAAAGCCGGTGGCGACGAGCCGGCAGGTGCCGGCGGCGTGGTCGATCACCAGGGCCGTGTCGTAGAGGTTCAGGGCGATGTCGTCGGTGAGCCCCGCCCGCCGCGCCGGCGCCGCGACCCGCTCCAGTGCCGCGCCGAGATCGTAGGCGAAGTAGCCGATCGCCCCGCCGGGGAAAGGGTGTTCGGCGTCGGGTTCGATCCGGTACGGCGCGAGGCACGCCCGCAAAGCCGCGAACGGACCGCCCGGGACCGGGTTCCCGTCCAGGGTCGCGCGCCCGTCGCGGTAGCGGAAGCGCGCGAACGGCTCGGCCGCCACGATCGAATGGCGCCCCAGGGAGTCGTGCCGCATGGCACTGTCGAGGAAGGCGAGCCCGGGCAGGGCGCGCAGCCGGGCGGCCGCCGCGACGGGATCGATGAAGGGGATCTCTCGGGTCCACATGACCGGGTTCGGGGCTGTTGTCCTGGGCGCGGGCGGGGCAGATCGTGTCACGCTGCCGTCGCACAGGCGATGCCGCGGGGGAAGCGGCAGTTGCACGCAGGGGCCGCCCCGGGGGGCAGACAGGGCGTGTCCCCCACGCAGGCCGCCGTTTGTCAGCTTCATGTGGGGTGTCAGGGCAGACGCGCAAAGTCCTGGTGAACAGCCAAGTTTCCGGTTCCGCGTCAGCGTCGCGCGCCAGTCCGGTCACCCCTGCGGCGGCCGGTCTCGCGCGGCGGCGCGGGAGCCTGTATAGGGAGCGCGATCCCGAATTCCCCTCCTGGCGCTCCGGGCGACCGATCCTCGGTTGCCCGCGCCGGGCCTGTCCGACCCGAATGTCATGACCGCCACACCTGCCCCAAGCGGCCCCGCTCCCGGAGCCGACTCCAAGAGCGCGGCCCCCAACAGCGCGGCTCCCAAGATCTCGTTCGTGTCGCTGGGCTGCCCGAAGGCGCTGGTCGATTCCGAGCGGATCCTCACGCATCTGCGCGCCGAGGGCTACGAGCTGGCCCGCCGGCACGACGGGGCCGACGTGGTGATCGTCAACACCTGCGGCTTCCTGGATTCGGCCAAGGCGGAATCGCTCTCGGCCATCGGCGAGGCCATGGCGGAGAACGGCCGGGTGATCGTCACCGGCTGCATGGGCGCCCAGCCCGAGGAGATCCGCGCGAAATACCCCGATCTCCTGGCGGTGACCGGGCCGCAGGCCTACGAATCGGTGGTGGCCGCCGTCCACGAGGCGGTGCCGCCGGCCCACGACCCGTTCCTCGACCTCGTGCCGCCCCAGGGGATCAAGCTCACCCCGCGCCACTACGCCTACCTGAAGATCTCGGAAGGGTGCAGCAACCGCTGCAGCTTCTGCATCATCCCGTCGTTGCGCGGCAATCTCGTGAGCCGCCCCGCCGCCGACGTGCTGCGCGAGGCCGAGAAGCTCGTCAAAGCCGGCGTGAAGGAGCTGCTGGTGGTCAGCCAGGACACCAGCGCCTTCGGCGTCGACATCCGCTACGCCGAGAGCCCCTGGCGCGACCGCCAGGTCCGGGCGAAGTTCTACGACCTGACCCGGGAACTCGGCGAGCTCGGGGCCTGGGTCCGGCTGCACTACGTCTACCCCTACCCGCACGTGGACGAGGTCATCCCGCTGATGGCCGAGGGCAAGGTGCTCCCCTATCTCGACATGCCGCTCCAGCACGCGAGCCCCTCGGTGCTCAAGCGGATGCGCCGGCCCGGCAACCAGGAGCGGCAGCTCGACCGGATCCGGGGCTGGCGGCAGATCTGCCCGGACCTCGCGATCCGCTCGACCTTCATCGTCGGCTTCCCCGGCGAGACCGAGGCCGAGTTCGAGGAGCTGCTGGCGTGGCTGCAGGAGGCCAAGCTCGATCGCGTCGGCTGCTTCGAGTACGAGCCGGTGGCCGGCGCCACCGCCAACACGCTGGGCGACCTCGTGCCGCCGGCGGTGAAGGCCGAGCGCAAGCGCCGGTTCATGGAGACGCAGAACGGGATCGCGCTCCGGCTGCAGCGGGCCAAGGTGGGCAAGCGGCTGCCCGTGATCATCGACGCCGTCGAGGGCGGGGTGGCAAGGGGTCGGTCCAAGGCCGACGCGCCGGAGATCGACGGCACCGTCCACGCCGCCTTCCGGCGCCCGGTGCGGGTCGGCGACATCGTCACCGTGAAGATCGACCGGGCCGAGGCCTACGACCTGTACGGCACCGTCGCCTGAGGCGGAACACCGTCTTTGCGAGCGTAGCGAAGCAATCCAGGGAGGCGCGGCGCTCGGAAACCTCCCGCTGCCCTGGGTCGCTTCGCTGCGCTCGCGATGACGGGCGCGGACCGGACTCCTGTTGACGCCGCGTCCGGCGCGGCTTGACCTCGGCCGCCCCGCACGGTCTTTCAGAACAGATCAGGAACTTGGTCGGGACCCGAGGCGGCGATGGATCCGGAGGTCGCCCTCCGCAAGATCATCCACATCGACATGGACGCGTTCTACGCCTCCGTGGAGCAGCGCGACGATCCCGCCCTGCGCGGCCGGCCGCTGGCCGTGGGCGGCTCGCGGGAGCGGGGCGTGGTGGCGGCGGCGAGCTACGAGGCGCGCAAGTTCGGCGTCCGCTCGGCCATGCCGTCGGCCACCGCAAGGCGGCTCTGCCCGGACCTGCTGTTCGTGAAGCCGCGCTTCGAAGTCTACCGGGCGGTCTCGGAGGAGATTCGGGCGGTCTTCGCCCGGCACACGCCGCTCATCGAGCCGGTGGCCCTCGACGAGGCCTATCTCGACGTCACCGAGAATCTCCTGAGCCTTCCGACGGCGACGGCCGTGGCCAAGGCAATCCGGGCCGAGATCCTGGAGCGCACCGGGCTCGTCGCCTCGGCCGGCGTCTCGTACAACAAGTTCCTCGCCAAGGTCGCCTCCGACCACCGCAAGCCCGACGCCCTGTTCGTCATCACCCCCGCCATGGGGCCGGATTTCGTGGCGGCGCTGCCGATCGGCCGGTTCCACGGGGTCGGCCCGGTCACCGAGGCGAAGATGAAGCGGCTCGGGATCGAGACCGGGGCGGATCTGCGCGCCTGGACGCCGGAGCGCCTGCGCGAGACCTTCGGCTCCGCGGGCGCCTATTACCACGCGGTCGCCCGCGGGATCGACGCGCGGCCGGTGCGCGCCCACCGGGTGCGCAAGTCGATCGGAGCCGAGACCACCTTCTCGGAGGATACGGCCGCCTTCGAGGTCCTGGCCGCCCGGCTGGCGCCGCTGTTCGACAAGGTCTGGGCCGGGGCCGACGCCAAGGGCATGCGCGCCCGGACCGTGACCCTGAAGCTCAAGTTCTCGGATTTCGCCCAGGTCACCCGGGCGAAGTCGCTCACCGCACCCGTCACCGACCGGGCCGGGCTGGAGCGGATCGGCCTCGACCTCCTCGCCGGCCTGTTCCCCCTGCGGCGCAGCGCGCGGCTGATCGGGGTGTCGCTGTCGGGGTTCGCGCAGGACGCGCCGGAGGGGCCGCGGCAGCTCGGGCTGGGTCTCTGACGGGACGGCTGCGCGCGCGCCGCGGCGGGAGCCAGAGCGGCGCCGATCGACGGGATGCATCATGGCCGGTGCGATGCCGCGCCCCGGCCGCAGCCGATCGACCGCCCGTGGGAGCTTTCCGGGAGCCTTCCGCCCGTTCCGGGATTGCCCGGAGACCGCATGCACCGAAGAGCCCGCCCGATGTCGAAGCACGCTCCCCTGGCCCTGGCTGCCGCGCTGCTGCTGGGCGCCTCCATGGCTGCCTCCATGAGCGCCGCCCGTGCCGACGGCACCGCCGCCTTCGGCGCCGCCAACGCGGCGCAATTCCTGGGCTACACCGCGAGCCCCGCCCAGCTCTCGATCCCGGCGGGCGGCCCGTCCGCCGGGATCGCGACCGGCCCGGTCCCGGCGCCCCAGCGGCCGAAGCCGCCGGCCCGCGCCCGCTGACGGGGATCGCCCGCGTCGGCCCGGGCAGGCGGTCACGCCCTCTCGGTCATGCGTTCTTGCGCGGCTGGTGGTCCGGGTCGCCGTCGCGCGTCGTCTCGGTGTCGACGTCGTCCCCGAAGGTCGAATCCGCCCGTAGGTCCGCGGGGTAAGCGCCGGTCATCCCCTTCGCAGGGCCGATCCCGGGATTGCCCGTGCGGTCGGTGTCCGTGGGCGCGTTGGTCTTCGGGTGCTGGCCTGACAGGCCGGCTCCTGACGGGCCTCCTGCCGGAAGCCGATGCCGGGCCGACGCGTCGGCGCGGGGGCGGTCCCCCGCGCGGCGTGCGGCGGTTCGCCGCCCGCTCCGCGGGCGCTCAGGCGATGTCCGCCGCCGCGATCCGTCGCACGCCCGCCGCCTCCATCTGCGCCCAGGCCTGCGCCAGCGACCCGTCCACGTCGATCCCGCGCACCGCATCCGCCACCACCCAGACGTCGAAGCCCGCGTCGCGGGCGTCCAGCGCGCTCCAGGCGACGCAGAAATCGGTGGCGAGGCCGCATACGACGACGCGGGTGATGCCGCGCTCCGTCAGCGCCCCGGCGAGCCCGGTGCGGGTGGTCCGGTCGGCTTCCAGGAAGGCCGAGTAGCTGTCGACCCGAGGGTCCAGCCCCTTGCGGACCACAAGGCTCGCCCGGTCGGTGGCGAGGCCCGGCGCGAAGGCGGCCCCGCGGCTGCCCTGGACGCAATGCCGGGGCCACAGCACCTGCGGCCCGTAGGGCAGCGCTACGGTCTCGAACGGAGCCCGCCCCGGATGGGTGTCGGCGAAGGAGACGTGGTCGGCCGGGTGCCAGTCCTGCATCAGCACCACGTGCCGGAAGCGGTGCTGGAGGGCATTGATCGGTTCGATCACCGCGTCGCCCCCCGGGACGGGGAGCGCCCCGCCCGGCAGGAAGTCGACCTGCACGTCGACGACGAGGAGCAGGTCGGTGCTGCCGGGCGTCATGGCCGCGTGCCTCAGGGCAGCATCACGATCGAGCCGGTGGTCTCCCGGCCCGCGAGGTCGCGGTGGACCTGCTGCGCCTCGGCGAGGGGATACGTGGCGTTCACCGCGATCCTCACCGCGCCGTCGCCGACCACCTTGAACAGGCGGGCGGCCGCCTCCTCCAGGGTGGCGCGGTTCGACGAGAAGGTCGCGAGCGTCGGGCGCGTCACGTAGAGCGAGCCGCGCGGGGCCAGCAGGCCGAGGTCGAGCCCGGTGATCGCCCCGGAGGCCGAGCCGAAGCTCGCCAGCAGCCCCATCGGCGCGAGGCTGTCCAGCGAACCCATCAGGGTCGCCTGCCCGACGCCGTCATAGACCACCGGCACGCCCTTGCCGCCGGTGATCTCGCGCACGCGCTTGGCCACGTCCTCCTCGCGGTAGAGGATGACGTGGTCGCAGCCGTTCCGCTTGGCGAGGTCCGCCTTCTCGGGGCTGCCGGCGGTGCCGATCACCGTGGCGCCGAGGTGCTTGGCCCACTGGCAGGCGATCAGGCCGACGCCGCCGGCCGCGGCCTGCCACAGGATCGTGTCGCCGGGCTTCACCGCGTAGGTCCGGTGCAGCAGGTACTCGACGGTGAGGCCCTTGAGCATCATCGCGGCGGCGGTCTTCTCGTCGACGCCGTCGGGGATCGGCACGGCCGCGGAGGCCGGGATCACCGGCTCCTCGGCGTAGCAGCCGTCCGCCACCGAGCCGTAGGCGACCCGATCGCCGGGCTTGAACTGGGTGACGCCCTCGCCCACCGCCGTGACGGTGCCGGCGCCCTCCTTGCCGGGGGTGAAGGGCATGTGCGGGGACTTGTAGGCCCCGGTGCGGAAGTAGATGTCGATGAAGTTGACGCCGATGGCGGCCTGCTTGACGCGGATCTGCCCGGGGCCGGGCTCGGCCAGGGGCACATCCTCGTAGCGCATCACCTCGGGGCCGCCGTACTCGTAGACCCGGATCGCCTTCGGCATCGTCGTACTCCCGCTCGCCGCCCCGTTCGGGGGCGTTGCCGCCCGAGATAACGGACCGCCCGCCGGAGGCAATTCGTTTTTGTCCCCTCGCGTGCCGGTTGTAACTCCCCCCGGGGCATCGCCATTCTGGATCCGCCGGTCCCGGGCGCCTATCTAGACCCTGCCCGTTGTCCGAGCCGAGGTCCGACCGCCATGTCCGGCACCACCCGAACCAGCGCCGATCTCGATCCGCGCCGCCGCCGCCTCCTCTACCGCGCCTGGCACCGGGGCATCCGCGAGATGGACCTGATCATGGGCCGCTTCGCCGATGCCGAAATCGGCATCCTGTCGGAGGCGGAGCTCGACCAGTTCGAGGCGCTGATCGAGGTGCCGGACCGGGACCTGTTCAAGTGGCTCACCGGCGAGGTCGAGACGCCCTCGAACTACGACACGGCGGTCTGGAAGCGGGTGCGGGCGTTCCACCGGCACGATGCGCCGATCCATTCCTGAGGGGCCGCGCGATGGACGAACCGAAACCCGCTTACGACCACCCCGCCCGCTCGATCGCCACCGAGCTGGTGGTGCGCATCATGCTGGAGATGATGGAGCGCTCCGATCCGGCGCTGCGCGGCGAGATCCTGCGGCAGGCGACCGGACGGGCCGCCGCGATGACCGAGCACATGCCCAACGCGGATTTCTTCCGCGGCCGGGTCGAGGCGGCGCTGGCGGAGATCGTCGGTCCGGACGCGTGAGGGGCGGGCCGGGGCTTCGACCGCATCCCATCGCGGCTTTCGGCTGTTGCGGCGCGCTCCGTCATCACGAGCGGAGCGAAGTGACCCAGGGTGGCGCGACTTCGGGAGCCATGGCGCTGCCCTGGATTGCTTCGCTGCGCTCGCAAAGACGACCACCGTTCCCTGCCGCAGCAGGACCGCCAGATAGGGTGCGTCCGGGCGTGACCGCGGGGACGCTTTATCGCGACGGCCCGATCGGCTAACGCCACCCGACGTCGCCCCCTGACGCGCCCGGCGGGCCTCCCCGCGAAAGACCCGATGGCCAAGCCTCAGCCGAAGCCCACCGCCCCCGTCGCCAAGCCGGTCGTCAAGCCGCAGGTCGCGCGCTTCGCCCTGCCGAAATCCTCCGCGCTCGCCAAGGCGATCGACGCCCTCAAGCGCGGCGACAGCCCGGTTCTGGCGAGCGCCCCGGAAGGGTTCGACGCCCTGGCGCTGGCCGACCTCGCCCGCGCCCTGGCGCCCACCGTCGATGCGCCGGCGGTGCTGGTCCACGTGGCGCGCGATTCCGGTCGCTCGGCGTCGTTCCAGGCGGCCTTGAGCTTCGTCGCGCCCGAGATGGACGTGATGAGCCTGCCGGCCTGGGACTGCCAGCCCTACGACCGGGTCTCGCCCACCACGGCGGTGGCGGCCGCCCGGATGACGGCGCTGGCCCGCCTCGCCCGCACCCGCTCGGCCGAGGACCGCCCGCGGATCCTCTGCACCACGGTCAACGCCCTGGTGCAGCGGGTTCCGCCCCGGACCCACATCGCCCGCGAGGCGTTCTCGGCGGCGATCGGCAACGTCGTGGCGATGGACGACGTGGTGGCGTGGGTCGAGGCCAACGGCTTCCTGCGCACCGGGACGGTGCGCGACACGGGCGAGTACGCGGTCCGCGGCGGCATCCTCGACCTGTCGCCGCCTGGCCTGCCGGCGCCGATCCGCCTCGACTTCTTCGGCGACACGCTGGAATCGATCCGCGCCTTCGACCCGGAGACGCAGCGCACCACCGGGCAGCTGCGCTCCCTCGACCTGATGCCCATGAGCGAGGTCCAGCTCACCACCGAGACGATCCGGCGCTTCCGCCAGGGCTACATCCAGAGCTTCGGCGCCGCGACGCGGGACGACCGCCTCTACGAGACCGTGAGCGAGGGGCGGCGCTACGCCGGCCTCGAGCACTGGATGCCGCTGTTCTACGACCACCTCGACACGCTGTTCGACTATCTCGGCGGCGTGCCGCTGGTGTTCGACCCGCAGGTCGAGGACGCGGCCGCCGAGCGGATCAGCCTCGTGCAGGACTACTACCAGGCCCGCGAGGGCGCGATGAAGTCGCCGCAGGCCGGCGTCGCTCCCTACAAGCCGCTGCCGCCCCGCGCCCTCTACCTGATGCCGAACGAGCTGAAGGAGCGGATCGCCGCCGCCACGGTGGCGCGGCTGACCCCCTTCGCGCAGCCCGAATCGCCCGAGCGCGCCGTGATCGATTGCGGCGCCAAGGCCGGAAGAAACTTCGCGCCGGAGCGGGCCGACGAGAATACCAGCGTGTTCGACGCCGCGGTGGCCCATATCCGCGACCTCCAGGGATCCGGTCATCACGTGATCCTGGGAGCCTGGTCCGACGGCTCCCGCGACCGGCTCTGCGGCGTGCTCACCGACCACGGCCTCAGGAAGCCCGTGGCGATCACCCGGCTCACCGACGTCTACGCGCTCAAGCGCGGCACCGACGCGGCCGTGGCGGTCTGGGGCCTGGAGGCGGGCTTCACCGCCGGCGACCTCGCGGTGGTCTCCGAAGGCGACATCCTGGGCGACCGGCTGGTCCGCCAGAAGCGCAAGGCCAAGCGGCCCCAGGACGTGATCCTGGAGGTTCAGGCGCTCCAGCCCGGCGACATCGTGGTCCATGCCGATCACGGCATCGGCCGCTTCGTCGGGCTCAAGACGATCCACGCCGCGGGCGCCCCGCACGATTGCCTGGAGCTGCAATATACCGGCGGCCTGCTGCTCCTGCCGGTGGAGAACATCGAGCTCCTGACCCGGTACGGTTCGGAGGATGCCGAGGTCGCCCTCGACCGCCTCGGCGGCGGCGCGTGGCAGGCCCGCAAGGCCAAGATGAAGCGCCGCATCCTCGAGATGGCGGGCGAGCTGATCAAGGTCGCGGCCCAGCGCTTCGTCCGGAAGGCGCCGGCCCTCAAGGCGCCGGAGGGGCTCTACGGGGAATTCGCCGCCCGCTTCCCGTTCGAGGAGACCGAGGACCAGGCCAACGCCATCGACGCGGTGCTGGACGACCTCAATGCCGGCCGGCCGATGGACCGGCTGGTCTGCGGCGATGTCGGCTTCGGCAAGACCGAGGTGGCCTTGCGCGCGGCCTTCGCGGCGGCGATCTCGGGCAAGCAGGTGGCGGTGATCGTGCCCACGACGCTGCTCGCCCGCCAGCACTTCCGGACCTTCGCCGAGCGCTTCAAGGGCCTGCCGATCCAGGTGGCGCAGCTCTCCCGCTTCGTCTCCGCCGGGGAGATGAAGCAGACCCGGGCCGGGCTCATCGCCGGCACCGTCGACATCGTGGTCGGCACCCACGCACTCCTGGCCAAGACCATCGCGTTCAAGGATCTCGGCCTGATCATCGTGGACGAGGAGCAGCATTTCGGCGTGGCCCACAAGGAGCGGCTGAAGGCGCTCCAGGCGGACGTCCACGTGCTGACCCTCTCGGCGACCCCGATCCCGCGCACGCTCCAGCTCGCCATGACGGGGGTGCGCGAACTGTCGATCATCGCGACCCCGCCGGTGGACCGGCTGGTGGTGCGCACCTTCGTGACGCCCTTCGACCCGCTCACCATCCGGGAGGCCCTGCTGCGCGAGCGCTACCGCGGCGGGCAGGCCTTCTACGTGGTGGCGCGGATCGAGGATCTGGCGGAGGTCAAGAAGTTCCTCGACGCCGAGATGCCCGAGATCAAGGTCGCGGTGGCCCACGGCCAGATGGCGGCGGGCCAGCTCGAGGACGTGATGACGGCCTTCTACGAGGGCAAGTTCGACGTCCTGCTCTCGACCACGATCGTGGAATCGGGCCTCGACATCCCCACCGCCAACACGCTGATCGTCCACCGGGCCGACATGTTCGGGCTGGCCCAGCTCTACCAGCTGCGCGGCCGCGTCGGCCGCTCGAAGGCGCGCGCCTACGCGCTGTTCACGACGCCGGCGAACCGCCAGCTCACCGCCCAGGCCGAGCAGCGCCTCAAGGTGCTCCAGAGCCTCGACACTTTGGGCGCGGGCTTCCAGCTCGCCTCCCACGACCTCGACATCCGCGGCGCCGGCAACCTCCTGGGCGACGCCCAGTCGGGCCACATCAAGGAGGTCGGCTACGAACTCTACCAGCAGATGCTGGAGGATGCGGTCACCGCGCTGAAGGCCGGTATCGAGGACGTGCCCGAGGAGGCGTGGTCGCCGACCATCGCGCTGGGCGCGCCGGTGACAATCCCGGAGGATTACGTCGAGGATCTCGGGGTGCGGCTGGCGCTCTACCGGCGGCTCGCCACCCTCCAGGACGACGCCGAGATGGAGAGTTTCGGCGCCGAGATGATCGACCGGTTCGGGCCGCTGCCGCCGGAAGTGGAGCAGCTCCTCAAGATCGGCACGATCAAGATCCTCTGCCTCAAGGCCAACGTCGAGAAGGTCGAGGCCGGGCCGAAGGGGGTGGTGGTCCACTTCCGCGACAAGTCCTACGCCAACCCGCAGGGGCTCGTGGCCTACGTGGCCGAGCAGGCTTCCTTCGCGAAGGTGCGGCCCGACATGAGCGTCGTGTTCGTGCGCGAGCTGACCACGATCCCGGCACGGCTCAAGACCGCCACCGAGGTGCTGCGCAGCCTCGTGAAGATCGCCGAGCGGGGCAAGAAGGCGGCGTGAGGGGCGCGCAACGCCCTTCCCATCAAACTCCCTCATCCTGAGGTGCTGCGCAGCAGCCTCGAAGGAGGGCTCCAGGAATCACACAGCCGTCTGGAGGGCTCCTTCGAGGCCTCCGCTGCGCTGCGGCACCTTAGGATGAGGTGGCGGTTGGGACGGTCGCGCGATCGTTGCGCCGAGAGCGCATCTCTGCTCTCTCCTTCCCCGAGGCACAGGAGACGCGTGGATGGCAAACCCGGCGCAGGTCACCGGCGCGCCCGGTCCGGCGAAGTCCGAGGAGAGTGCCTTCCTCAGGCCCCTGTTCACCGACCGGCGCGTCGCCGCGGTGCTCGGCCTCGGCTTCGCGCAGGGCATCCCGTTCCTGCTCGTCTACGCGACCCAGTCGGCGTGGCTCGTCCAGGCGAAGGTGCCGCTCGCCACGATCGGGCTGATGAGCGAGCTCACCATCGCCTACAAGCTCAAGTTCCTCTGGGCGCCGTTCCTCGACCGCCACGACGCGCCGCTCATCGGCCGCTGGCTCGGGCGGCGCCGGGGCTGGATCGTCGCCACCCAGATCCTGGTGGCCCTGGCGCTCGCGGGCGTCGCCTTCGGCGACCCGGCGCACTGGCTCGCCTGGACGGTGGCGTTCTCCCTGGCGCTCGGCGTCGCGGGCGCCACCCAGGACGTGGTGATCGACGGCTGGCGCATCACCGCCGCGCCGCCCGAGCGGCAGGCGCTGATGTCGTCGTGGTCGGAGATCGGCTACCGGATCGGCAACCTCGCGGCGGGGGCGGGCGCCCTCTACCTGTCCGACGCCTATGGCTGGCGCGCCGCCTACCTGTGCATGGCGGCGCTCATGGCTCCCGGCACGCTGGCGGCGCTCCTCGCCCCCGAGCCCCCCGCCCCCGAGACGCCGGCCACCGGCGGCTTCGTCGAGACCGTCTGGTCGCCGATCCGCGACCTCCTCGCCCGGCTCGGGCCCCTCGCCGTGCCGGTCCTGGCGCTGGTGGCGGGCTTCCGGATGCCCGGCTATGTCTCGAACGCCATGGCGATCCCGCTGTTCAAGACGCTCGGCTATTCCAACACCGACATCGCCACCGTGACCAAGCTGTTCGGCTTCTGGATCGCGCTGGGCGGCACCTTCCTGGCCAGCGCCATCATCCCGCGGATCGGCATGATGGCGAGCCTGCTCATCGGCACCGTGACGGCCTCGGCCTCCCATCTCGCGCTGGCCTACCTCGCGTGGCACGGCGGCCATGGCGGGGCGGCTTTCTGGACCTTCGCGTTGACCGTGGGGATCGACGGCTTCGCCTACGCCTTCGCGTCGATCGTGCTGATCACCTACATGTCCCGCCTCGCGGCCACCGCGCATGCCGCGAGCCAGTACGCCCTGCTCACCTCGCTCTGCGCCCTCCCGGGCAGCCTGCTCGCCGGGTTCTCGGGCTTCGTCATCGAGCGGACCGGGTTCACGTGGTTCTTCGTCGGAACCTCCCTGATCGGCGTGCCGGTGGCCCTGCTGTGCCTCCTGGTCGCCCGCCGGCACGGACCTATGGAAGCGCCCGGACAGGTGACCTGAGGCTGTGTCCCAACACGGGAATGCGCGCGGAAACTGTCTCTTTAGCGGGGATTAACCACACGGCGGCTTAATGGGGCGGACGGTTGATGTCCTCCCCAGACGGGCAACCCAGGCCACGTGCGCGGAAAAAGCCTCCGCGGGCGAACGGCGGCGGCTGCCCTTGGGGAAGCGCGTACGCGAGTTCCCCGAATGGCCCAGGCTGCGTTGTCCCGAACCGCGTACCACCCCGCGGAGTCCCTGCGCCCGGTGCCCCCGCGGATCGCCTATGTCGAGACCGCCTACGATCCCGTTCTGCGCACCCGGGCGCCCTACCCGAGCGCCATGCGGCGCGCCCGCCGCCGGACCCGGCTGACGGCGCTCATCTCCCTGACGGCGATGACCCTGGCCGGCTGGGCCGTCCTGAGCCACCCGCAGGGGCCGGCCGGGATCGATTCCGCGGGCCTCGCCGCTCCGCAGGCCGCCGCGCCGGAGCCTGCGCCCGCCCACCCGCCCGCCGCCGCGGTCGGGCCGGCTGCCCGGTCGGCCCCGCGGAAACCGAGCATCGCCTGGATGCTGGACCCGAGCCCGGCGCTGGGCTCCGGCACCGCGACGGCCTTCGGGACCGAGACGCCGCCGGTCCCCGGCTTCCAGCTCGCCGCCGCCGAGCCGTCCCCGGCGATCCGGGACATCGCCCGGCAGGTCGCCCGGGCCGAGCAGTCCAGGGTTGCCCAGGTGCGGATGGCCCAGGCCAAGGCGGTCGAGAAGACCGCGGAGGCGCCCCCCGCGCCGGTCCGGATCGCCGCTGCCGAGGCCACGCCCGCCGCCCTCGCGCCGCCCCGCGTCGC
>NZ_JBFULS010000078.1:0-20176 GCF_054049775.1 Methylobacterium sp. P5_C11
GGTCTGGCACGCCGGTCTGGCACGCCGCCGCCGCCCGCAGGCTCGCCGGGGCGCTCGCCGCCCTCGCCGCGCCGCCGGACTGCATCCACTTGCATCAATGGACCCGGACCCTGTCGCCCGCGGTCTTCCCGGTCTTATCGGCGACCGGGGCGCCCCTGGTCGTCACCCTGCACGACTACGCCCTGGCCTGCCCGAACGGCGTCTATTACCGGTTCGACCGGGCCGAGCCCTGCGGGCTCACCCCCCTGTCGGCCGCCTGCATCGCGGCGCCCTGCGACCCGCGCAGCCGGGTGCACAAGCTCGTGCGCGTCGCCCGCGCTGCGGCGCTGCGGCAGGTGATCCGGCAGCGCCCGCTCCACGTCGTCCATGTGTGCGATGCCAGCCGGCGACGGCTGGGAGACCTGCTCGGCGGCTACAGGGTCACGCACCACCGGGTCGACAACCCGATCCGGCTTCCGGCGGGACCGGCCGCAGAGCCGGCCCGCGGCGACGCGATCGCCTACGTGGGGCGCCTGACCCGGGAGAAGGGCGCCGACCTCGTGGCCGACGCCGCCCGGGCCGCCGGGCTCCCCGCCCTGTTCATCGGCGCCGGCCCCCTGGAGGCGGAGCTGCGCGCCCGGGACGGGGTGGAGGTGGTCGGCTGGCAGAGGCCCGAGGCGGTCTGGGATACGCTGCGCGCCCGCGCCCGGGCGCTGGCCGCCCCGTCGCGCTGGTACGAGACCGGGCCGCTGACGGTCTACGAGGCTCTGGCGGCCGGGATCCCCGTGGTGGCCTCCGACCGCTCCGGGGCCGCCGAGAAGGTCCGGCCCGGCCGAAGCGGCTTCGTGGTCCCCCCGGAGATCGGGCCGCTGGCCGCGGCCTTCACGGCCCTGCGGGACGACGCCCTCACTGGGGCGCTCGGGGCTGAGGCCCGCCGGCTGTCCCATGCGACGCCCCTGGGCCTGGAGGCCCACACGGCCGCGCTCCGCGCGCTCTATGCTGGCCTGGCCGGATCCACTGCTGGTGCGATGCAGCATCCCGAATCACGGCTCGGACTGCACCGGTCCTGAGCCGGCTCGAATCCTGGTGGTGCCGAAAGCATTCACGATCCGTTCGTATCTCTCTGGACAGGGAGATAGTTTTTTGCAAAGCGATGCTCCGCCGGATTGAGCAATCTTGGCCGATTGAATGAAGGGCATCGCTCGATCGCGAGCTGCCATCGCGGCCGGACGGCGATCCGAGGACTTGCGAGACCATCGGATCGGCACTTTATCGACCCTGGCTCCGCCGGGCGCGGTCCCGGAACCTGCACTTGACTTCTTGTTGCAGTGCAACATATAGAGGCGCGTCAACGCGGACGCATCCGGCGTCCCGCTCCAAGGTTGATGCTGGAGACATCGATGCAGACCCCGAATTTCGAGATCCCGACCGAGATGCGCGACTTCGCCGAGAAGAGCGTCGATCAGGCCCGGACCGCCGTCGGCACCATGATGGCGAACGCCGTGAAGGTCGCCGAGCAAGCGCAGACCTCCGGCCAGACCTTCCAGTCGACGCTCAGCGCCGCGGTCGCGAAGGGTTTCGACCACGCCCAGGCCAATGCCAACGCGACCTTCGACTTCGCCCAGAAGCTGGTGCGCACGAAGGACCTCCGCGAGGCGTTCGAGCTGCAGTCCGAGTTCGTCCGCAGCCAGTTCGCCGCGCTCCAGGCCCAGGCCAAGGATTACGGCGCCCTCGCCCAGAACGCCGCCCGCTAAGGCCGGCCGAATCGTCCCCGATCCGTGATCGGGGACCCGTTCCGGGATCCGGCCCGCCGCTCGGCGCCGGCCGGATCCCAAGATACCAAGTTCCCAAGATCCGACGCCCGGGCGTCACGGGTCCGACGCCGACGGCGCGGATGGGCCGGCCGCGCACGACCTTCCGGCCGCCGCTCCGCCAGGATGGGCTGAAGCCGACAGGAGGAGACCGCGCGATGGGAAAGCCGCGTCGACCGAGAGGGAGCCGTTCCACCTGGGCGCCCAAGCCGCCGCAGGATGCGGACACACCGGCCCCGGACGAGACTCAGATCGCCGAATCGCCACTTCCGGCTGCGCCCGTCACGGTCGCGGCTGATGAGCCCGCGTCGGTGCCGGACGTAGACACGGACCTGGACGCGCTGCAGCCCGAACCCGCCCCGGAATTGATCGAGGCCGCCGCAGCACCGGCGGCTGAGGACGCCCCCGGGACCGACCTCGTCCCGGCTCCCGTGCCGGTGGCCGCCAGCGCCGCCGTCCTGAACAACGGCGCCTTCGCCCCCGGGCGCATCGACGTCGTCGCGATCGGCTCGACCATCGCCCGCTACGTGCGCGGCGAGGGCGAGGCGGCCTTCGCGCACCTGCGGGCGCTCTCGGGGGCGCGCTCGCCGGCCGATCTGATCCGCCTGCAGGTCGGCGAGGCCCAGCGCGCCGCCGACGCCTCCCTGACCTGCTGGGTCACGGTGATCGGCCAGGCGAGCCGCAGCGTCGCGTTCCGCTGAGGCGGCCGCGCCGCAGATCCGGTCCGGGCTTGTCGCATCCCGGCAACAACGGCGGCCGGATCGAACCGGCGACGGCAACCGCCCGTTAACCAAGTCGGTCCCATGCCTTAACGGAGGGCACGGGAAACGACACCGGACCGATGCCGAACTGCGCGCGCCTGATCCGTACCGCATGGCTTCGCCTCGCCGTGGCGCTTCTGCCGGCCCTGGCGGGGACGCCGGTTGTCGCGCAGAACGGCGAGAAGCCCGCCGTCGCGATCGGGGCCGACCTCGCGAGCCAGGCCGGCACCACGCGCCTGACCCTGATCCTGTCCCGCGCGGTCGAGGCCCGCGGCTTCGTGATGGAGCGGCCGGACCGGGCGGTGATCGACCTGCCCGAGGTCAACTTCCAGCTCGATTCAGGCACCGGCAGCCGCCGCGACGGTCTCGTCCAATCCTTCCGCTACGGCCTGTTCGCCCCCGGCCGCTCGCGCATCGTGATCGACCTCACCGCGCCCGCCACGGTCGGCCGGATCGAGTCGGTGACGCGGCCCCGCGACGGCGCGGTCCTTCTGACGATCCCCCTCCAGCGCGCCGACCGGGACGGGTTCCGCAAGGCCGCGGCGGCGGCCGATCCCGCCCCCGCCCAGGCCCGCAGCGCGCCGCCCGAGGGCACCGACCAGCGTCCGCTGATCATGGTCGATGCCGGGCATGGCGGCACCGATCCCGGCGCCATCGCGGTGGTCGGCGTGTTCGAGAAGGACATCGTGTTCGGCTTCGCGCAAACGCTGGTCGGGAAGCTTGAGGCGGGCGGCCGCTACCGGGTCCGGATGACCCGCGACCGGGACGTGTTCGTGCCGCTTGCCGAGCGGGTGCGCCTCGCCCGCGAGGCCAAGGCCGACCTGTTCGTGTCGATCCACGCCGATTCGATCTCGGCGGCCCCCCAGGTGCGCGGCGCCACGATCTACACCAATTCCGAGCGGGCCACGGACGCCGAATCCGCCAAGCTCGCCGAGCGCGAGAACCGGGCCGACGCCGCCGCGGGCGTCGACGCCGCCGAGGCGCCGCCGGACATCGCCGACATCCTCCAGGAGCTGACCCTGCGGGAGACCCGCGGCTTCTCGTCGGGCTTCGCCCGGACCCTGATGGGTCAACTCGGCCCCGTGATGGAGATGAGCGCCAAGCCCCATCGCGAGGCGCGCTTCGTGGTGCTGCGCTCCCCCGACGTGCCGAGCGTGCTGGTGGAACTCGGCTATCTCTCCAGCAAGCGCGACCTGGAGATGCTGCAATCGCCGGAGTGGCGGGCGGGCGTCACCGGCTCCATGGCCAAGGCGATCGACCTGTTCTTCACCAACCGGGCCACCTTGAGCCGGCCGACGCTGCCGCGCCGCTCGGCCGCCGCCGCAGTTTCACCATAGATAGAGTGTCGATACGGGACGTCCGAACGCCCCGTCGCACCGCCGTCGAACCGGCATTCCGAAGGGGCCTGACGGGAGCATCCGGGGGCCGACCGCACAGAGAGCGGACGCACGCGCCGGATGAGCCGATTCCGGCATTCGGCCGGGCCAGCGACGAGCGGAACACCGGATGCGTCTGATCCTTCGTTTCTTCGGGATCCTGTTCAGCGCCGGCGCGGTGCTGTTCGTGGTCGGCGCGGTGGTGGGCGGCTACTTCTACTGGAAGTACAGCCAGGACCTGCCCGACCACGCCGCGCTCTCGAATTACGAGCCGCCGGTGATGACCCGCGTCCACGCGGCCGACGGCTCGATGCTCGCCGAGTATGCCCGCGAGCGCCGGCTCTATCTGCCGATCCAGGCGATGCCGAAGATCGTGGTGGCCGCGTTCCTGTCGGCCGAGGACAAGAACTTCTACAAGCACGGCGGCATCGATCCCGAGGGGATCGTGCGCGCCTTCCTGACCAACGCCAAGTCGGGCAAGCGCCAGGGCGCCTCGACCATCACCCAGCAGGTCGCCAAGAACTTCCTGCTCTCGGCGGAGCAGACCTACGACCGCAAGATCAAGGAGGCGCTGCTCGCCCTGCGGATCGAGGCGGCCTACTCCAAGGACAAGATCCTGGAGCTGTACCTCAACGAGATCTTTCTCGGCACCATCGTCCCGGGTCGCAACCTGCACGGCGTGGCGGCCGCGGCGCTCGACTATTTCGGCAAGTCGGTCCACGAGCTGACCATCAACGAGGCGGCCTACCTCGCCGCCCTGCCGAAGGGGCCGAACAACTACCACCCCTACCGCAAGACCCAGGCGGCGCTGGACCGCCGCAACGAGATCATCCGCCTGATGGCGGAGAACGGCTACATCACCAAGGAGGAGGCGGAATCCGCCAAGAAGATGCCGCTCGGGGTCAACCCGCGGGTCGCCTTCCCGAATGCCGCCAACGCCAACTACTTCACCGAGGAGGTCCGCCGCGAGATCTCCGAGCGCTACGGCGAGAAGAAGCTCTACGAGGGCGGCCTCTCGGTGCGCGCCACCCTCGACCCGAAGATGCAGGGCTGGGCGCGCAAGGCGCTGGTCGACGGCCTCGTGCGCTACGATCAGGCCCATGGCTGGCGCGGTCCGGTCACCAAGGTCGACCTGACCGGGCGCGACTGGGGCATGGCGGCGGCCGAGGTTCCGGCCCTCGGGGACGTGGCGCCCTGGCGGCTCGCCGTGGTGCTGGGCAACGGCGGCGGCGGCGTACAGATCGGCCTCCAGCCCAAGCGCGAGGCGTCCGGCCAGGTGGGCAAGGACCGCGAGACCGGCGTAATCACCCCCGAGGGCATGCGCTGGGCCGGCCGCGCGAACCTCCAGGCCGGCGACATGGTCTATGTCGAGGCGATGGATGGCGGCCGCGGCCAGTACCGGCTGCGGCAGAAGCCCGAGGTCTCCGGCGCCATCGTGGCGATGGATCCGAACACGGGCCGCGTCCACGCCATGGTCGGCGGCTTCTCGTACGACGAATCCGAGTTCAACCGCGCCACCCAGGCGATGCGTCAGCCCGGCTCCTCGTTCAAGCCGATCGTCTACTCGGCGGCGCTCGACAACGGCTACACGCCCGCCTCGATCGTGCAGGATTCGCCGATCACCATCGAGGCCGGCCCCGGCCAGGAAGCCTGGACGCCTTCGAACTACGACGGCAAGTCCGGCGGCCCGCACACCCTGCGCTACGGCATCGAGCACTCGAAGAACCTGATGACCGTGCGGCTCGCCAAGGATGTCGGCATGCCGCTCATCGCCGAGTACGCCCGCCGCTTCGGTGTCTACGACGACATGCTGCCGGTGCTGCCGATGTCGCTCGGCGCCGGCGAGACCACGGTGATGCGCATGGTCACCGCCTACTCGATGCTGGCCAATGGCGGCCGGCGCATCCGCCCGACGCTGATCGACCGGATCCAGGACCGCACCGGCGAGACGATCTACCGGCACGACAACCGCAAGTGCATCGGCTGCGACGCCGAGAAGTGGTCCGGCCAGGACGAGCCGAAGCTGGTGGACGATTCCGAGCAGGTGCTCGATCCGCTCACAGCCTACCAGATGGTCTCGATCATGGAGGGCGTGGTCCAGCGCGGCACGGCCACGATCCTGAAGCAGATCGGCAAGCCGCTCGCCGGCAAGACCGGCACGACGAACGACGCCAAGGACGCGTGGTTCGTGGGCTTCTCGCCGGATCTGGCGGTCGGCATCTATCTCGGCTTCGACAAGCCGCGCTCGCTGGGTGATCGCGCCACCGGCGGCGGCCTGGCGGCGCCGATCGCCCTCGAGTTCCTCAAGACGGCCCTCAAGGACAAGCCGCCGACGCCGTTCCGCGTGCCCCCGGGGATCAAGCTGATCCGTGTCAACCTCGCCAGCGGCACCCGGGCGGGCTCCGGCGAGGGTGCCGGGACGATCCTGGAGGCGTTCAAGCCCGGCACCGCGCCGCCGGATTCCTACTCGGCGCCGTCTTCTGGCGGAGGCGGCGGCCAGGCGGCCGCACCCGCGGCGGTCCCGCCCGATCCCGACCGGGCCGCGCAGGCCGGCGGCCTGTACTGACGGCGCGACGGCGGGACGGAACGCCCGCCGTCGGCCGGTCCCGCGCCGAGCGGACCACGGGGCCGGGCCTGCGTGTCTCTTCCCCCCGGCTGCGATAATCGCCTGCGGGCTGCGGATGGTCAGGCGTCGTCGGGCCGATGGCTCACCTCGGGGCGATCCCGGCCTGCGCGGGTGACCACAAGTCTCGTTGGCAAATCTAGCGAGCAAGTCTCGCGGGCAAGTGTCGCGGGATCTGCGTTCGGCGATCGCAGATCCCGCGGGGACAGACGGCGCCGCAACACGCGGATCCCGCACTAGCCCCACGTCTCCGGCCCCTCGTTGACGGAATCAGGGAGCGCATCAGGGGCCTATGACGCTGCCGCGCGCCGCCACCGTCCCCGGTCTCGGCACAGAAAAAAGCCGCCCCGGATGGAGCGGCTCGAGAAGTCATCAGGGAGGCATCAAAACAGAGCGGACGGGTCCGTCCAACTCGAAATCCAGATCACTGGATGACTCTTTATGCCTTGGAAACCTTAACACACAGTTAATACTGGTCTTCGCGCGACAAGCTTATGCGGCCAGACTGTCGAACAGGCCGCGCCCGTCGGTCCCGCCGACCAGATCTTCGACGAAATTCTCCGGATGCGGCATCATCCCGAGCACGGTGCCGGTTTCCGAGAGGACGCCCGCGATGGCGTTCAGCGAGCCGTTGCGGTTGGCCTCGACGGTGACGGCGCCAGCCGCGTCGCAGTACCGGAAGGCCACCCGGCCCTCGCCCTCGATCCGCGCCAGGGTGTCGGGGTCGGCGAAATAATTGCCTTCCCCGTGGGCGACGCAGACGTCGATGACCTGACCCTGGGTGTATGCGCTCGTGAAGCGGGTGTCGGTGCGCTCGACCCGCAGCGTCTGCCGGTGGCAGATGAAGCGCCGGTTGACGTTGCGCATCAGCACGCCGGGCAGCAGGCCGGATTCGCACAGGATCTGGAAGCCGTTGCAGATGCCAAGTACGAGCCCGCCGCGCGCCGCGTGGGCGCGCACCGCGTCCATGGCGGCGGCCCGCCCGGCGATGGCGCCGCAACGCAGATAGTCGCCGTACGAGAAGCCGCCGGGCAGGACGGCGAGGTCGGTCCCGGCCGGCAGGTCGTGGTCCGCGTGCCAGACCAAGCTCACCTGCGCGCCGGACTGCCGCAGCGCCCGGACGACGTCCGACTCGCGGTTGGAACCCGGGAAGACGACGACCGCGGCGCGCATCAGAGGATCTCGATCGCGTAGTTCTCGACGACGGTGTTGGCCAGCAGCTTCTCGCAGGCCGCGCGCAGGGTCGCCTCGGCGGCGGCGCCGTCGACCGCCGACACCTCGATGTCGAAGACCTTGCCCTGCCGGACGCCGTCGACGCCCTCGATGCCGAGGGACCTGAGCGCGGCCTCGATCGCCTTGCCCTGCGGGTCCAGCACACCGGTCTTCAGGGTGACGATGATACGGGCTTTCATGGATCTTCCGGTCTCGCACATGTCCGGGACGGAGGCGTGACCTGCAACATCGTCACACGGACCGCCGCGGGCCGCTTCTAGCAGGAAGGTCGCCGAACTGTCGAACGCATCGCGACCGTTCGGCCGTCCGATGCACCGTGGCGGACCTCCCCGTGGTGAGGCGCCCGTTCAGCGACGGGCGGCGGGCGCGGGGCTGCGCAGCGGTTCGATGCTGGTCGCCCGGCGCCAGAGCTGGAGCATGATCCAGGCCGCGAACAGGCTGAAGACCCCCATCAGGACGTGTCCCACCCGCTCGCCGAGATCGAGCAGGCCCGCCAAGGCCCAACCGGCCGCGATGGCGACAGCGAACACCTCGGTGCCCACGAGGACCATCATGCTGAGGATGGTGATGGCGTTGCGCCCGTTCACGAGATCCGCCCTCGAAAAAAGATCGAGCCCCGGGCCGGACAGCCCGAGGCCCGCGCAACTAGCCCGGACCGGCCGGGCGATGCAACCGACCCGGCCGGTGACCGGATCAGCGCGGCGCGCGCTTCGCCAGGATCCGCTGCAGGGTCCGCCGGTGCATGTTGAGGCGCCGGGCGGTCTCGCTGACGTTGCGGCTGCACAGCTCGTAGACCCGCTGGATGTGCTCCCAGCGGACCCGGTCCGCCGACATCGGGTTCTCCGGCGGGTCGGCCCGCTCGCCGGGCTGGGCCATCAGCGTGCCGTGGATCTCGTCGGCATCGGCGGGCTTGGCGAGGTAGTCGAAGGCTCCGAGCTTCACCGCGGTCACGGCGGTGGCGATGTTGCCGTAGCCGGTCAGGATCACCCCCCGGGCCTCGGGACGGCGCTCCTTGAGGCGGGCGATGACGTCGAGGCCGTTGCCGTCGCCGAGGCGCATGTCGATCACCGCGAAGGCGGGCGCGCGGGCCTCGACGGCCGAGACGCCGTCGGCGACGCTGTCGGCCACCTGCACGTGGTAGCCGCGGCTCTCCATGGCGCGGGCGAGACGGGTCTGGAAGGGCTTGTCGTCGTCGACGATCAGGAGGCTGCGGTCGGAGAAGGCGGCCAGCGGATCGGCATCGTTGAGCACGGCGGGGTCTGTTACCGTCGCGGTCCCGGGCTGCGTGAGCATCCGGCACTCCTTTCGGGGTTTCGTCGTCGGGTTCTTGCTCTGTGCGTCATATAGGTACGGCATCGCCCGGTGGCAGGGGGGCGCGGATACTGAGTTCTGGAGAATGTCGCGGCGCAGCGCCGCGCTCGAAGATGTGGCGCGCCCAGGAGACGCGCACGATCGCCCCGTGGGCCTCGGGGGCCGCGACGTTCATCAGGGCGAGCTGCGCGCCCGAGCGCTCGATCAGGGTCTTGGCGATGAACAGGCCGAGGCCGAGGCCGGCGCCCACGGTCTCGCCGGATTGCGGCCGGTCGTGGCCGCGGGTCGTGACGTAGGGTTCGCCCGCCCGCAGCAGCACCTCGCTGGAGAAGCCCGGCCCGTCGTCGCGGATCTCGATCCAGACCCGCTCCGGGGTCCAGCGTCCCTCCACGGAGACCCGGGCCTCGGCGAAGTCCACGGCGTTGTCGAGGATGTTGGCGAGCCCGAACATCACGCCGGGATTGCGGCGCCAGGCGGGTTCCGGCCCCTCGCCGGAGCTGGAGATGTCCAGCGCGGCGCCCAGCGCCCGCTGGGGCGCCACCAGCTCTTCCACGAGGTGGCTGAACGTGACCGTCTCCAGGAAGCCGACGCCGTCCCCGTCGAGGGAGGTGAGCTTGCCGAGGATGCCGCGGCAGCGGTCGACCTGCTCGCGCAGCAGGTTGAGATCCTCGGCCACCGCCGGGGAGGCCGTCGGCCCGAGCTGGCGGACCAGCTCCTTGGTCACCACCATGATCGTGCCCAGCGGCGTGCCCAATTCGTGGGCAGCCGCGGCGGCCAGCCCGTCGAGCTGCGACAGGTGCTGCTCGCGGGCGAGCACCAGTTCGGTGGCGGCGAGCGCCTGGGCGAGGAGCCGGGTCTCCTCGGCCACCCGCCACGCGTAGACCCCCGTGAAGGCGGTGCCGAGCAGGATCGCGGTCCAGACGCCGGAGACGTACAGGAACGGCAGCTCGATCCGGCCGTCGGCGAACCAGGGCAGGGGCCGGTGCACCAGGGCGAGGAGGGTCGCGAGCCCCACCGCCAGGAGGCCCAGCGCCAGCGTCCGCTCGGGGGGCAGGGCGGTGGCGGAGATCAGCACGGGGGCGAGGAACAGCAGCGAGAACGGGTTCTGGAGCCCGCCCGTGAGGAACAGGAGGGCGGCGAGCTGCACGATGTCGAAGGCGAGCAGCAGGGCCGCGGAATCGTCGCTCAGCCGGTAGCTCGCCGGGAAGCGGATCCGCAGGGCGAGGTTCAGCCAGGACGAGGTGGCGATCACCAGGAAGCACCAGCCGAAGGGAAGGGGCAGGCCGAGGCCGAACTGTGCGCCGACCACGGCGGCGCTCTGGCCGGTGATGGCGAGCCAGCGCAGGCGGACGAAGGTGTCGAGCCGCAGGTGGCGGGCGTCGCGGCCGAGGCCGCTGAGATCGGTGTCGGGCATGCGTCGTTTCGGTGCGTCGCCAGACGGTTCCGCCGGCCCGGCTTCTCGCGGATCGCCCTCGCATGACGCGGAGGCGGGGATCCCGGCAAGCCGGCCGGGACGAAGCGTCGCTGGCCAACGTGGTCACAGGCAAGTCGCCGCGGCTTCGGGATGTTCCACCGGCGTTCAGGGTGGAGCATTATCCTACCGATTCGGTTTGCAGAGGGTCATGGGCCGCATGGCTCGAGGCCGGCGGCCGGACCGAGACCGCGAGGTGACGATGCTGCTGGCCTACTCGATGTACGAGGGTGCCCGCGCCCTGATGGCGCCCGCCCGCGTTGCCGCCGACCTCACCCGGTACGGGCTGCAGATGCCGGGCAATCCCCTGGCCTACGGCCCCTATGCCCGCGCGGTGAGCGCCGGTTGCGAGATGTTCGAGCGCGTCACCCGCCAGTACGGCAAGCCCGCCTTCGGCTTCACCGAGACGGTCGTGGACGGCACCCCCGTCCCCGTCACCGAGCGGGTCGTCTGGGAGCGGCCGTTCTGCCGCGTGGTCGCCTTCGACCGTTCCTTCCCGACGCCGACCGCGGAGCCGCAGCCGAAGCTGCTGATCGTCGCGCCCATGTCGGGGCACTACGCGACGCTCCTGCGCGGCACCGTCGAGGCGATGCTGCCGAACCACCGGGTGTTCATCACCGACTGGACCGATGCCCGGATGGTGCCGCTCTTCGCGGGCCGGTTCGATCTCGAAGACTACATCGACTACCTGCAGGAGATCTTCGCCGTCCTGGGGCCGGACCTGCACGTCATGGCCGTGTGCCAGCCGGCGGTCCCGGTCTTCGCCGCGGTGGCGCTGATGGAGGCGGCCGACGAGCCGGCGGTGCCGACCTCGATGACCCTGATGGGCGGCCCGATCGACACCCGCCGCTCGCCCACGGCGGTGAACTGCCTCGCCCAGGAGCGGGGCCAGGCGTGGTTCGAGCAGAACACGATCAGCCTCGTGCCGCCGATCTACCCGGGGGCGTGGCGCCGGGTCTATCCCGGCTTCCTGCAGCTGTCGGGCTTCATGGCGATGAACCTCGACCGCCACGTCACCGCCCATTCGGACATGTTCGACCACCTCGTGACGGGCGACGGCGACTCGGCCGAGAAGCACCGGGACTTCTACGACGAGTACCTTGCGGTGATGGATCTCACCGCCGAGTACTACCTCCAGACCGTGCAGACCGTGTTCGTCGACCACGCCCTGCCGCAGGGCCGGATGCACCACCGGGGCATGCCGGTGGATCTCGGGGCGATCCGCCGCTGCGCGATCCTCGCGGTCGAGGGCGAGAACGACGACATCTCCGGCGTCGGCCAGACCAAGGCCGCCCTCGACCTGACGCCGAACCTGCCCGATGCGCGCAAGGCCTACCATCTCCAGGCCGGCGTCGGCCATTACGGCGTGTTCAACGGCTCCCGCTACCGGGCGGTGATCGCGCCCCGGATCGCGGCCTTCATCCGCGCCATGCAGGCCGTGCCCGGCGCGCGGGGCGGGCATCTGCGGCAGGTCGGCTGAGGCGGCAGGTCGGCTGAAGCGGCCCCGTCCGGGATATCCGGATGCCGTCCTGCGACGGGCACGACGGCCGCTCTCGGCCGGAGAGGGGCGGGACAGGAACGCGACGCGTCAGGATCAGGCGCGCCCGCGACGCGCGTTCAGGTCGCGTCCTCCTCGGAGGTCGCAAAGCCCTCACCCCGTCCCTGTCCCTGAAGAGAGGGCACCCGCGCCTCTCGCAAGTGCCGGGCAGGGGCCGGCAGATGCCGGGCTCGCCGCGCGCAGGCCGCAAACGCCCGTCCTTCGTGGAGCCCGCCGCTCGCAGGCGCGGTGCAGTCCCCCTGCTCCTGAATACAAAACGCAGTGACGGCCGAGCTGGCGCGGAGCTTGCGTGACGCGGCCCGTGAACCCGATCCGCGTCAACACCGCCCGTCGCCTCGCCGACGCCGCCCCGCCGCTGGCGGCCGCGCGGGCGCCGGCCCGTGCCGCGTTGTCACGCCGGGCCATTGCATCGCTGCTTAAGAACCGTTCAAACTCGCCCGCAAGGTGTGGGCCGGCGCTTCGGGCCTGAGACCCGCACCGCCAGGGAGATCACGATGGACCGCAGGACCTTCCTCAAGGGCTCGGCTGCACTCGGGCTGGCCGCACCGCAGATCGCGATGCCGGCGATCGCCCAGGGCACCAAGGTGCTGCGCTTCGTGCCCCAGGCGAACCTCGCCAATTTCGATCCGATCTGGGGCACCCAGTACGTGGTGCGCAACGCCGGCACCCTCGTCTGGGACATGCTGTACGGCGTCGACGACCAGTTGAAGCCGCAGCGCCAGATGGTCGAGTCCGAGGAGGTCTCGGGCGACAAGCTGACCTGGACCTTCCGGCTGCGGCCCGGCCTGAAGTGGCATGACGGCGAGCCGGTGCAGGCCAAGGACATCGTGGCGAGCCTCACCCGCTGGATGGCCCGCGACCCGATCGGCATCATGATCCGCGGCGTCCAGGACGACCTCGCGGCGACCGACGACCGGACCTTCCGGTGGCGCCTCAAGAAGCCGTTCCCGAAGCTGCTCTACGCGTTGGGCAAGACCAACGCCCCGATGGCGCTGATGATGCCGGAGCGGATCGCCAAGACCGACCCGTTCACGCAGATCACCGAGTATGTCGGCTCGGGTCCGATGAAGTTCGTCCGCAACGAGTGGGTGCCGGGCGCCCGGGCGGTGTTCGAGACCTTTGCCGACTACAAGCCCCGCGACGAGCCGAATTCCTGGCTGGCGGGCGGCAAGCGCATGCTGGTCGACCGGGTCGAATGGGTGATCATGCCGGATGCTGCCACCGCCTCGGCGGCGTTGCAGAACGGCGAGGTCGACTGGTGGGAGAATCCGATCTCCGACCTCGTCCCGCTCCTGCGCAAGAACGGCAACCTCAAGGTCGACATCGCCGACCCGCTGGGCAACATCGGCGCGTTCCGGATGAACCACCTGCACCCGCCCTTCGACAACCCGAAGATCCGCCAGGCGGTCATGGCCGCGATGAGCCAGGAGGATTACATGCGGGCGATCGTCGGCGACGACGACAGTCTCTGGAAGAAGCTGCCGGGCTTCTTCACCCCGGGCACGGCGCTCTACAGCGAGGCGGGCGGGGGCAATGTCGGCAAGGGCGACATCAAGCTCGGCCAGAAGCTGCTCAAGGAAGCCGGCTACAAGGGCGAGCCCGTCACCTGCATCGTGGCGCAGGACCAGCCGATCACCAAGGCGCAGGGCGACATCACCGCCGACCTGCTGAAGCAGATGGGCTTCAACGTCGATTTCGTCGCCACCGACTGGGGCACCACCGGCACCCGCCGAACCTCCAAGGCGCCGCCGTCGCAGGGCGGCTGGAACATGTTCCACACCTGGCATGCGGGCGCCGACACCATCAATCCGGCGGGCTACCCGGCGGTGCGGGCCAACGGCGACAAGGCGTGGTTCGGCTGGCCGGACATCCCGCCGGTGGAGACCGCCATCGCCGAGTGGTTCGACGCCGCCGACCCGGCCTCCGAGAAGGCCGCCATCGACAAGGTCAACGCCGCCGCCTGCGAGGGCGTGGTCTACGTGCCCACCGGGTTCTTCCTCGGCTACCAGGCGTGGCGCAAGAACGTCTCGGGCATCGTGAAGGGGCCGATCCCGTTCACCTGGGGCGTGTCGAAGGCGTGACTGAGCCCGATCTGGCCCGCTCTGAAAGCGCGACGCGCGCCCTCTCCCGTTCGGGAGAGGGTTGGGGTGAGGGATGCGACCCTTCCGGAACGTTCTCGACCCTCACCCTGTCCCTCTCCCGAACGGGAGAGGGAACCCGCGCCGCAGCCGGTGACGGTTCGGGGCTCTGCAAGCCGGCACGCTAGCGAGGACCCATGCTCGGCTACATCGGCAGGCGCATCCTCGCCACCATCCCGGTCATGGCGGTGGTCGGGCTGTTCGTCTTCAGCCTCCTCTACTTCGCCCCCGGCGACCCGGCCGCGATCATCGCGGGCGACCAGGCGACGCCCGACGACGTCGCCCGCATCCGCGCCTCGCTCGGGCTCGACCGGCCCTTCGTGGTGCGGTTCGGGGAATGGTCCTGGCAGATCCTGCACGGGGACCTCGGGACCTCGATCTTCACCAACCTGCCGGTCACCACCATGATCGGCCAGCGGGTGCAGCCGACCGTCTCGCTGATGCTCGTCACCCTGGTCTTCGCCATCGTGGTGGCGGTGCCGCTCGGCGTCGTCGCCGCCTGGAAGGCCGGCAGCCTGATCGACCGCCTCGTCATGGGGCTCGCCGTGATGGGCTTCTCGGTGCCGGTCTTCGTGGTCGGCTACATCCTGGCCTACGTCTTCGCCCTCGAACTCGGCTGGCTGCCCGTGCAGGGCTACACGCCGATCGAGCAGGGGCTGTGGCCCTGGCTGTCCAACCTGATCCTGCCGGCGGTGACGCTCGGCCTCGTCTACATCGCGCTGATCGCCCGGGTGACCCGGGCGACCATGCTCGACGTGCTGCAGCAGGACTACGTCCGCACCGCCCGGGCCAAGGGCCTGTCGCAGGGGCCGGTCCTGTTCGTCCACGCCCTCAAGAACGCCGCGGTGCCGATCGTCACCGTGATCGGCATCGGCATCGCCCTGCTGATCGGCGGCGCGGTGGTGACCGAGACGGTCTTCGCGATCCCCGGCCTCGGGCGCCTCACCGTCGATGCGATCCTGCGGCGCGACTATCCCGTGATCCAGGGCGTCGTGCTGCTGTTCAGCTTCGTCTACGTGCTGGTGAACCTCGCCATCGACCTCTTCTATACCGTGCTCGACCCGAGGATCCGCTATTGACCGCGACCGTCGCGCCCTTCCCCGACAGCGGCCGCCCCACCGGCCTCCCGCCCGAAGGGACCGCCCCCAAGGCCCCGCCGCCGCCGGGCCTCGCCGTCGCTGCGCCGCTGCCGGACGTCATCCCGGTACGCCGGCGCCGGGGGCCGGTCTGGACCTACATGCGCCGCAACCCGACCATCGTGGTCGGCGGCGTCCTGCTCCTCGTCGTGTTCCTGATGGCGGCCCTGGCGCCGTACCTCGGCACCGTCGATCCGACCGCCCTGGCGCCGGCCAAGCGGACCCGGGTTCCGTCCGCGCAGTACTGGTTCGGCACCGACATGCTCGGCCGCGACGTCTACTCGCGGGTGGTCTACGGCGCCCGGGTCTCGCTGCTCGTCGGCTTCTCGGTGGCGTTCCTGGCCTCGATCGCCGGCCTCGCGGTCGGCCTCGTCTCCGGCATGGTGCGCTGGCTCGACGGGATCGTCATGCGGGTCGTCGACGGCATGATGTCGATCCCGCCGATCCTGCTCGCCATCGCGCTGATGGCGCTCACCCGCGGCTCGGTCCAGAACGTGATCATCGCGATCACCATCGCGGAGATCCCGCGCGTCGCCCGCCTCGTGCGCGGCGTGGTCCTGTCCCTGCGCGAGCAGCCCTACGTGGAGGCGGCGGTGACCACGGGCACGCGGATGCCGGCGATCATCTGGCGCCACATCCTGCCCAACACCCTGGCGCCCATGACCGTGCAGGCGACCTATATCTGCGCCTCCGCGATGATCACCGAGGCGATCCTGTCGTTCATCGGCGCGGGCGTGCCGCCCTCGACACCCTCCTGGGGCAACATCATGGCCGAGGGCCGGGCGCTCTGGCAGGTGAAGTTCTACATCATCCTGTTCCCGGCCATCTTCCTCTCGATGACGGTGCTCGCCGTGAACCTCGTCGGCGACGGCCTGCGCGACGCCCTCGATCCCCGCATGGCGAAGGACGTGTGATGAGCAGCGGCGTGAGCGGCGCACCTCTCCTGTCGATCGAGAACCTGCAGGTCCATTTCCGCACCCCCGACGGGGTGAACCGGGCGGTGGACGGGGTCTCGTTCGCGATCCAGTCCGGCGAGACCCTGGCGATCGTCGGCGAATCCGGCTGCGGCAAGTCGGTGACCTCGATGTCGATCCTGCGGCTCCTGCCCGAGCCGCCGGCCCGCATCGCCGGGGCCATCCGATTCGAGGGCAAGAACCTCCTCGACCTGCCGAACAGCGCCATGCGCAAGATCCGCGGCAACGACATCAGCGTGATCTTCCAGGAGCCGATGACCAGCCTGAACCCGGTGCTGACCGTGGGCCGTCAGATCGGCGAGACCCTGCGCCTGCATCAGGGTCTCGGCCGCCGGGAAGCCGAGGAGCGGGCCGTGGAGATGCTGACCCTCGTCGGCATCCCCGAGCCCCGGCGCCGGGTGCGGGAATACCCCCACCAGCTCTCCGGCGGCATGCGCCAGCGGGTGATGATCGCCATCGCCCTCGCCTGCTCGCCGAAGCTCCTGATCGCCGACGAGCCGACCACGGCCCTCGACGTAACCATCCAGGCTCAGATCCTCGACCTGATGCGCGACCTGAAGGCCCGGGTCGGCGCCGCGATCATGCTGATCACCCACGATCTCGGCGTGGTGGCCGAGGTCGCCGACCGGGTGGTGGTGATGTATGCCGGCCGCAAGGTCGAGGAGGCGCCGGTCCGCGACCTGTTCCGGGCGCCGCGCCATCCCTATACCCGCGGCCTGATGGGGGCGGTGCCGAAGCTCGGCGCCGTCGAGCACGGGGCCGACGCGCGGCTCGCCGAGATCCCCGGCATGGTCCCGAGCCTCAAGACCCGGATCGAGGGCTGCGTCTTCGCCGGGCGCTGCCCGGACGTCACCGACCTGTGCCGCGCCTACGCGCCGGCCCTGGAGCCGAAGGCGCCAGGCCATCTCGCCGCCTGCCACTACGCGCCGAAGGATGCGCTGGCGGCATGATGGTCTTGAAACCGACAGGCGAGCGGTCGCCCATCTTCAGCCGGTCCGGGCGGAGCGCGGGTCCCCTCTCCACCCAAGTCGGGCTTGCCCGACTTGGGCTCCTCGGTGCGGATCTTGAGCAGGCCCGAGATCCGTCGGGAGAGGGGGCTTGTTGCGCCCTTCATCGGCCGATGCCTGACCATCATGCCTCGCACACGGCAGCGTGCGACCGGGAGATCCGCCCATGAACCCGGCCGGCCGCACCCTGCTGGAGGTCAACGACCTCAAGAAGCACTTCTCCCTCGGCGGCGGCCTGTTCGGCCGATCCAAGCGCGTGCTCAAGGCGGTGGACGGCCTGTCCTTCACCGTGGCCCGGGGCGAGACCCTGTCGCTCGTCGGCGAATCCGGCTGCGGCAAGTCCACGGTCGCCAAGGCGCTGATGCGCCTCTACGCGCCCACCGCCGGTCAGGTGGTGCTCGACGGGAAACGCATCGACGATCTCTCCGCGGGCGCGCTCCGGCCCCTGCGGCGCCACATCCAGATGGTGTTCCAGGACCCGTTCTCGTCCCTCAACCCGCGGATGCGGGTGCGGGGGATCCTGGCCGAGCCGATCCGCAATTTCGGGCTCGCCCGGAGCGGTGCCGACCTCGAGGCGAAGCTCGTCTCGCTGATGGAGCGGGTCGGCCTGCCGCAGGAGGCGCTGGGGCGCTTCCCGCACGAGTTCTCGGGGGGCCAGCGCCAGCGCATCGGCATCGCCCGGGCGCTCGCCGCCGAGCCGGACCTGATCATCTGCGACGAGGCGGTCTCGGCGCTCGACGTCTCGGTGAAGGCGCAGATCGTCAACCTGCTGCGGGATCTCCAGCGCGAACTCGACCTCGCGATGCTGTTCATCTCCCACGACCTCGCCATCGTCGAGCACATGACCCATCGGGTGGCGGTGATGTATCTCGGCAAGATCGTCGAGATCGGGCCGCGGCGCGACCTCTTCCTGGCGCCCAAGCACCCCTACACCCACGCCCTCCTCTCGGCGGTGCCGATTCCCGAGCCCGGGGCCGGGCGCACCCGGATCGTGCTCAAGGGCGACGTGCCGAGCCCGATCAACCCGCCCTCCGGCTGCCGCTTCCACACCCGCTGCCCGCACGCCTTCGACCGCTGCCGGACCGAGGTGCCCGGGCTCGACGCCGTGGGCGCCGGCCATTTCGCCGCCTGCCACCTCAACGACGCGGCCGCGCCGGCCCAGGCGGCCTGACGGTGCCGTCTTTGCGAGCGGCGCGAAGCAACCCAGGGCAGCGCGCGATTCCCGAGCGTGGCGCATCCCTGGGTCGCTTCGCTGCGCTCGCGATGACGGTTGCGCTTTTCGCGATAGATATCCGGAGACGAGCGTGCAGCACGACCTCATCCTGAAGGGCGCACGGGTCATCGACCCGTCGCAGAACCACGACGGGATCTGCGACGTCGCCTTCGCGGACGGCCGCGTCTCGGGTTTCGGCCGCGACCTGCCGGCCGGCCCCGCCACGCAGGTGCGGGACATGGCCGGCGCCATCGTCACGCCCGGCCTGATCGACCTGCACACCCACGTCTACTGGGGCGGCACCTCGCTCGGCATCGACGCCGACGAATTCTGCCGGACCTCGGGCGTGACCACCTCGGTCGACACCGGCAGCGCCGGCCCCGGGAATTTTGCCGGCTTCCGCAGCCACGTGATCGAGCGCTCGGAAGCGCGGATCCTCGCCTACCTGCACGTCTCGTTCGCCGGAATCTTCGGCTTCTCGAAGACCATCATGGTCGGCGAGAGCGAGGATCCGCGGCTCATGGCCCCCCGGGAGGCAGTCGAGGTCGCCGAGGCCAACCGGGACGTGATCGTCGGCATCAAGGTCCGGGTCGGGCGCCACGCCTCGGGCGATCAGGGCACCGCGCCCCTCGACATCGCCCTTCAGGTGGCGGAGGAAACCGGCCTGCCGCTGATGGCCCATATCGACGAGCCGCCGCCGAGCTACGAGCAGGTCCTCGCCATGCTGCGCCCCGGCGACGTCCTGACCCACGCGTTCCGGCCGTTCCCCAATTCCCCGGTGACCGCGCAGGGCGCCGTGAAGCCGGCGCTCCGCGAGGCGCGGGCGCGGGGCGTGCTGTTCGACATCGGCCACGGCAAGGGCTCGTTCGCCTTCAGGACCGCGCGGGCCATGCTGGCGGGGGGCTTCCTGCCGGACACGATCTCGTCGGACGTGCACCAGCTCTGCATCGAGGGACCCGCCTTCGACCAGGTCACCACGATGTCGAAGATGCTCTGCCTCGGCATGAGCCTCACCGAGGTCATCGCCGCCTCCACGGTGAACGCCGCCGTGGCGTTGAAGCGCATGGAGTACGGGAGCCTGAAGGTCGGGGCGCTGGGCGATGCCATCGTGCTGGCGGTGCGGGACGGTGCCTTCGACTACGTCGATACGCGGGGCGAGCACATGACCGGCGCCCAGCGGATCACCGCCGAGGGCGTGGTGCTGAAGGGCCGGTGGTGGCACCCGGCCTGACCGGTCGGGCCTGACGATCGGGACGAAGATCCTATCGCATACGAAATCTCGACCTTTACAGCCTCTTCCGCTCGTCGATACACTTTCCCGTGAGGGCCGGACCATCTCCGGCCGTCAGCGACACGCGGCCGAAGCCGCGGCGCGAGGGAGGATGGATGGACACGGGTCAGCCTCTTCTGGAGGTGGACGGCGTCACGCTCCGCTACAAGACGCCCGACCACCTCGTCACGGCCACCTACCGGGTGAGCTTCCGGGTCTGGCCCGGGGACCGGTTCGTGCTGCTCGGGCCGTCGGGCTGCGGGAAGTCGACGCTGCTGAAGGCGGTGGGCGGCTACATGGCGCCGACGGAGGGGG
>NZ_JBFULS010000079.1:0-19332 GCF_054049775.1 Methylobacterium sp. P5_C11
GACAGGCCGCGGCGAGGCGGGCGAGCCGGGCCGGCACGCTCTCGGGGTCCGCGTCCGGCGCCCCCGCGGCCGCACCGGCGGGTTCGGGGGCGTGTGCCGGATCCGCGATCCAGTCCCGCGCCGCCGCGATCCCGCAGGGGCCGTACGCGCGCATCCAGCCGGCGGGCAGCGCGCGCCCGGCCGGCCAGAAGGCGCCGTGCCCGGCCCGGTCGAAGGCCACCACCACCGGACCCCGTGTCCAGTCCTCGGCCCTGTCGGCGATGGCCTCCTGGCCGGCTTGCCTGTCCATCCGCTCGCTCCTGCGCCGCTCCGGGCCTCGAGGAACTGACGGTTGAGGCGCGGTCCCGTTCACGGCGGCGCGCCGGGACCGCCAAGAGCCCGCACGGAACGCCTGAACGCCGGGCGGCCCCATCCGTCAGGGAGGTGCCGGCGACACGCGGGAGACGGGCGGAGGACGGATGACGGACCCTTGGAGGCTGCGGATGCGGGACGACACGCAGGGACGCTCGACGCCGGGACACCCGACGCAGGGACACTTGACGCAGGGAGACTTGGTCGTGGACGGATCCCGGGAGGCGCCGGTGATCCGCCTGGCCGGCCCGGTCGAGCCGGCGGCGGCCGTGGATGCGATCCTGGCGCGCGCCGAGGCGCTCACCGCCCAGGATGCGCGGGTCCTGCGCATCGCCGTCGTGGCCGATCCGGCGACGTCCGGGCGGCTACTCGATCGCGGCGCGGCCCGGCGGACCGGCGACGGGGTCGAGATCCTGCCGGGGCTCCTCTGGCAATGCGCCGGCCGCTGGCTGCCGCAGGGCCGCCCGCCCTTTCCCGAGCTGTTCACCGCCACGGACGGACGCCGCCACCCGCTCCGGCCCGAAACGCCTTCCGGCACGGTCTACGCGCGGGCGATCCCCTGGCTCGACCGGCGCTTGAGCTTTCGCACGGTGACGGAGCCCGGCGACGTCGCCCTGTTCTCCGCGTGGATGAACGATCCCCGGGTCGCCGCGATCTGGCAGGAGACCGGCACCTGCGCGGCGCATGCCGCCTACATCGCCAAGCTCCAGGCCGACCCCGCGACCCTGCCGCTGTTCGGCTGCCTCGACGGGACGCCGTTCGGCTATTTCGAGCTGTACTGGGCACGGGAGAGCCGCCTCGGACCGCTCTACGAATCCGGTCCGTACGACCGCGGCTGGCACGTGGCGATCGGCGAGGCCGCCGTGCGCGGGCGGCCCTATCTGTCGGCCTGGCTGCCGTCGCTGATGCACTACCTGTTCCTCGACGAGCCGCGCACGCAGCGCATCGTCGGCGAGCCGCGGGCCGACCACGCCCAGCAGATCCGGAACCTCCACGCCTCCGGCTTCGCCACGATCGCCACCGTCGACTTCCCCCACAAGCGCGCGGCGCTGGTCGCCCTGACGCGCGAGCACTTCGTCCGCGACCGGCTCTGGGTGCCGGGCGCGGCCGCCGCCGACGCCGCGCCGCGGCCCCCCGCCGTGCCGGCCTGGACCGAGCTTCCGCGCCAACAGGGATGCGAGCGATGACGGATCACCCCGCGACCGACGACATCATCGGCATCGGCTTCGGCCCGGCCAACCTGTCCCTGGCCATCGCCCTGCGGGCCGCGATGGGCGACGGGCCGCCGCGGCCGTCCCTGCGGTTCATCGAGCGGCAGGCGCAATTCGGCTGGCACCGGGCGATGCTGCTGCCCGGGGCCGACATGCAGATCAGCTTCGTGAAGGACCTCGTGTCCCTGCGCGATCCGACGAGCCCGTTCAGCTTCCTCAACTACCTGCACGTGAAGGGGCGGCTCAGCACCTTCCTCAACCTCAAGACGTTCAATCCGTCCCGGGTCGAGTACAACGATTACCTCGCCTGGGCGGCGGACCATTTCTCCGACGCGGTCGCGTATGGCGAGACCGTGGAGGCCGTCCGGCCGGAGGTCCGCGACGGGCGGCTCGCCGCCTTCGTGGTCGAGGCGCGGGACGGCGCCGGGTCGCCCCGCCTGCGCCGCTGCCGGCACCTCGTCGTGGCCGCGGGCGGCGACCCGGCGCTCCCCGCCCCCTTCGCGGCGCACGCGCAGGACCGGCGGCTGATCCACTCCTCCTGGTACCTGCCGGGGATCGCGCAGGCCCTCGGGGCGCCGCGCCTCGACGGGCCGGAGCCCCGCATCCTCGTGGTGGGCGGCGGCCAGAGCGCCGTGGAGATCGCCACCGACCTCGGCGCGCGCTACCCGCGGGCGCTCGTCGACCTCGCGATCCGGGGTCCGGCCCTGAAGCCCGCCGACGACAGCCCCTTCGTCAACGAGATCTTCGACCCCGTCGCCGTCGACCGCATCCACGGCGCCCCGGAACCCGTTCGGGCCGAGCTGATCGCCGCCCACCGGGCCACCAACTACGCGGTGGTCGACGCGGACCTGATCCAGGATTTCTACGCCACCCTCTACGAGCAGACGGTGAGCGGCGTGACCCGCTACCGGCTGCGGCGGAGCACCCGGGTGGTCGCCCTGGAGCCGGCCCCGGAGGGCCTGCGCGCGATCCTGCGCGACGACGTCGACGGGACCGAGGCGCGGCAGAGCTACGCGGCGGTGATCTGCGCCACCGGCTACCAGCGCGCCACCGTGCCGGCGATCCTCGATCCCCTGCGCCCGTTCATGGCCGGCACCAATGCGGACCGGCATTACCGCCTGCCGCTGGCGCGCGCCGAGCCCCGGGTGAGCCTGCATCTCCAGGGCTTCAGCGAGCCGACCCACGGGTTGACCGAGACCCTACTGTCGATCCTGCCGGTGCGGGCCGGCGCCATCGCGCGGACGATCCTCGCCGAGGAGCGGGCGGCCCGGGCGGCGATCCGGTCCGCCGCGGCGGTCCCGTGAGGCGGCCGGTCGATCTCGACCGGGACGCGGTCGTCGCCGTCATCCTGCGGCTGTCGGGGCCGGCGATCCTCGGCATCTCGGCGCATGCGCTGCAGATGCTGGTCAACGCCTGGTTCGTGGCCGATCTCGGCGCGGCCGCGATCGCCACCATCGCCATCGCGTACCCGGTCACGCTGCTGGTGGCGGCGCTCGGCTACGGGGCCGGGATCGCGGCGGCCTCGCAGGTCGCCCGCGCCCTCGGGGCCGGGGATCGCGACCGCGCCGCGGCCTCCGCCGGCCTCGGCTTCTGGCTGAGCCTGCCGGCCGGCCTCGCCGTCACGGCCGCGATCGCGGCCGACACGCCGTTCTGGCTGCGCCTCCTCGGCGCCGACGCCGCCCTCGCCGCGCAGGCCGCGCCCTACACGGCGCTCGCCACGATCGGCACCGCGCTGATGCTGGTGATGATCGTCGGCGGCTTCATCGTGCGCGCCCAGGGCCATGCGCGCCTCAGCGGCGCCGTCATGGTCGGCAGCTTCGGCCTCAACATCCTGCTCGACGCGGTGCTCATCCGGGTCTGCGGCCTCGGCACCGTCGGTGCCGGCTGGGCGGCGATCGGCGCGCAACTCGCGGGGGCGGCCGCCTACGGCGTGCATTTCGCCCGGGCGCGGGGACCGGACCGGGTATCGTTCCGCTGGCCCGGCGGCCGGATCGGACGCCGAGCCTTCACCGAGGCCCTGACGCTCGCCGTGCCGGCCACCGGCTCCAGCCTGCTCGCGGCCTTCGCGATGGCGCTGTTCGTGGAGGCGGCGGCCCCCTACGGCGACGCCGCGGTCGCCGCGCAGGGCATCGCCCTTCGGCTGACCCTGGTGGCGGCGCTGCCGCTCCTGGGGACGATGGCGGGCGCCCAGGCCGTCCTCGGCCATGCCGCCGGCGCCGGCCGCCGGGACCGGCTGCACCGCGCCCTCGTCTTCGTGCTCGCCGCCGCCCTCGCCTACGGGCTCGTCGTCGGCGGGCTGATGATCGCCTGGGCCGAGCCCCTCGCGGGCCTGTTCGCGCAGGATCCGGCGACCGCCCGGGAGGGAGCGCGCGCCACCGCGCTCTTCGCCATCGCCTTCATGCCGGTTGGCCTACAGCTCACGGCCGCGACCCTGTTCCAGGCGATCGGCGCGCCGCGCCGGGCCGCGGCCGTGTCGCTGGCGGCGCAGGGGCTGGCGCTGATCCCGCCGCTCCTGATCCTGCCGCCGCTCCTCGGCTATGCGGGGGTGCTCGCCAGCCGGGTCGCGGCCGAGTTCCTGGCCGACGGGCTCGGCCTGGCGCTGCTGCTGGCCTGGGGCCTCGGCGCGCGCCGGGCAGGCGGCGCATCGCCGGTCGAGGGCCGCGAGGCAGTGCAGGTGGCCGCGGCGCACGAGGCCGCACACCAGGGCGCGTGAGACCCCGAGCCGGGCCGCGATCTCGATCTGCGGCACGCCCTCGACCCGGTGGAGCCGGAAGGCCGTGCGCACCGGCTCCGGCAGCTCGGCCACCGCGGCCGCCACCTGTCGCAGGGATTCGCGGGACGCGGCCGCTGCCTCCGGGGTCCCAAGGCCGGTATCGGCGGGGTCGGGGGCGGCGTCGAGGCCGGTGAACAGGCGCCGCTCGAAGCCCTGCCGCCGGGCGCGGTCGAGGGCGAGGTTCCTCACCATCCGCCCGACATAGGCGGCCTGGACCGCGTCGGCGGCCTCGGGCGGATCCGCGATCAGCCGGAGCAGCACGTCCTGGACGACGTCCTCGGCCTGGGCCGGGCAGCCGAGGATCCGGCGCGCGCTCGTCAGATAGCCGGCGCGATGGCGCTCGAACGCCGCGAGGTTCCAGGATCCGCCGGGCGGCTGCCGGCCAAGCCCGCATACCGCGGGCGCCGCGATCCTCTGGCCGGAGATGCCGGCATCGCAATTCCGGGCCGCCACCATCCCGCTCACAATGTCCCGCCCGCGCGGTTCGCGCAGGCCGGAGGGCTATCATGGGTTTGTTTTGTGCGCCAACGTCTATCTTCATGAATTGGAATGATTAAAACTTACGAGATCCGCTCGTGATCGCTGGAATATGAGAGAACAACATGGCGTACTATACGCTGCGGGTATCAACATCTTCCGTCTGTCTGACGAGGAGCCGCGGCATCTGGAAACGGGCCGACCGGGGGCATTGGATTTCGGCCCGCGCCAGGGCCGGACGGTGCGTGTATGCTCGCCCTGGTCGATTCGGAGCGCGGTACGCGGATCCGAATCCGTCCCCGCAGGATCGCGGCAGGAGAAGCAGGGCCGCGATGCCGTCCGTCGATACGCTCGTCCCGGTGGGTGCCTTCGCGCTGCTGGTCTTCGCGTTCGAAGTGAAACACCTCGCGGCGGATTTCTTCTTCCAGACGAACTGGATGGCGCAGGGCAAGCAGCGGCCGTCAGGCTGGCTCGCCCCGCTCTGCGCCCATACCGGCCTGCACGGACTCGGTACGCTGCTGATCGCCCTCGCGGTGCAGCCGGCCTTGTGGTGGCTGGCGCTCGTGGACTTCGCGATCCACACGGCGATCGACCGCGGCAAGGCGCTGGCCGGCCAGAGGATGCGCCTGCCCCCCACGGATGCCCGGTTCTGGTGGCTGGTCGGCATCGACCAGTTCCTGCATCAGGTCACCCATCTCGGGCTCGCCGTGATGCTGGCGGCGGCCTGATCCCGCGGGACGGCGCGCCGCCGGGCGCGTCACTGCATCTCCGCCTCGAGGAGGCGATTCGTGTCCGAGACCTTGCCGGCGAGCTCCAGGATCAGGAAGCGCTGGAAGGTGAGGGCGAGGTCGGGGCGCTCCCGCTCCATGCGGGCGAGGGCGGCGCGGTCGACGCCGACCACCCGGCAGGGGCTCTCGGCGATGGCCGTGGCGGTGCGCCGGCCGCCCTGGACCAGCGCGATCTCACCGATCACCGTGCCTGCCGTGGTCGTGCGCAGGCGCAGGTTGCCGCGGCCGGGCACCTCCATCTCGATGGAGACGAGGCCCTTCTCCAGGAAGTAGAGGGCGTCGGCCGCCTCCCCCTGGCGCATCAGCGCCTCCCCCGCCGCGAGTTCGCGGACGGTGAGATACGGGGCGAAATCCTCCGGCCCGAACGGGCGGCCCAGCCGATCGGCCATATGCCGGGCGAAGCGGGCGACCTCCCCCGGGCCGGCGCCGCCGGCCTCCGCCAGCAGCAGCGACTCGGCTTCGCGCAGGGCCTCGTCCAGGGTGTCGCGGATCCGGAATCGCGGGTCGGCGGTGAGGCCGTTGCGGGTGATCTGCAGGCGCGCCGCCGGCTCGAGATGGACCAGCAGCACGTCGAAGCCCCGCTGCTCGGCGAGCTGGCCGACCTTGCGGAACGCGATCAGCGCCGAACTGTCGAGCCCGACGGTCTCGCGGAAGTCCAGGATCAGGACCCGCAGATCCCCGGTCTCCGCTGCGGCCCGGCGGTGGATCGCCTGCGCGTTGAGGAAGAACAGGTAGCCCTGCAGGGTGTAGATCCGGGTCCGGCCACCGGCCGCCGCGAGCCGGGCGGCCGCGTCGGGACCGCGGATGACGCTGCTGCGCCGGTCCGTCCCCGAGAGCGACCGGCGGATCGCGCCGATCTGTCCGTACTGGACCCCGAAGATCAGGATCGCCAGCAGGACGCCGACCAGGAAGCCCGTGGTGGCCCCGAAGAACGCGGTGGCGGCGCACACGACCAGGGCGATGGCGATCTCCCAGCCCGGAAGGGTCCGGCAGGCGACGTTCAGGTTGAACAGCAGCCCGACGCCGATGGCGATCAGGGCGCCGCCGGCCAGCGGGCGGGGCAGCAGCGCCAGAGGGCTCGCGCCGACGATGAGCAGCGCCGCCATGACGGCGAGCGTCAGCCACCAGCCGAGCCAGTGGCCGCCGCCGATATTGTGCAGCAGGAGCGTGGAGGTCCGGCCGAAGCCCATCGCGGAGCTGCCGAACAGGCTGCCGACCATGTTGGTGGCGCCGGAGGCGACGAACAGCCGGTCGATGTCGAGGTCGCGCCGGATCTCCAGCTCGACGCTCACCACGTAGAGGATCTGGATGATCACCGCCACGACGACCAGGGTGGCGATCTTGGGCCAGATCGGCAGGAGCAGGTGCGGATCGAAGGCCGTGAGGCTGCCGATGGCGGGCAGGCGCAGCAGGGTTCCCGTCGGCAGCGGCTCGATGAGCCAGCCCGCGGCCTGCCCGGTGGCGACGCTGGTGCCCGTCCAGGCGAGCCCGAGATGGACCACGGCGAGGCTCGACAGGATGACCGCCGGATAGGTCCCCCAGTGTCGGACGATCCGAGGCAGGTAGAAGGCGCAGAACCCGATGCCGAGCGTCAGGGCGATGCGCGCCAGCGCCCCGGCGTCGATCCGGCCCGGATCGAGGCTCGCGGGGTCGACGGCGCGCAGAAGGGCCGCCAGCGGGTCGTCGACATGGCCGCCGATCTGCACGCCGCTGCGCAGGAACAGCAGCCCGACGCCGCCGAGGAAGCCGGCGAGCACAGGATAGGGCAGGAGCTGCACCAGCAGGGAGGCCCGGAGGGTGCCGAGCAGCGCGAAGACCAGTCCGGTGGCGAAGGTCGACACGCCGCAGGCGACGAGGACGAGCTGGCCGACCGTCTCCGGATCGGTCACGCCCGCGGCTTCCAGCTGCCCGGCGACGCCCGCGGCGATCGCGGCCTGCACGATCGCGGCCGCGCCGATGAAGGAGAGCGAGATCCGCGCGGTCCGGCGGAGCGCGATGAAGACGAGGCTGCCCAGCACATAGGCCGCGAGGAGCCCCGACAGGCCGGCGGCGCGGCTCTCCGCCAGCGGCCCCGCGAAGATGAGCTGGGAGTAGCTGATGAGGTCGAGGAGCAGCACCATCACGGTCACGGCCGCAGCGGCGGCGATGCGCGCCCCGCGCAGCATGGCCTCGCGGCCGCCGGCCCGGGAGGCGGTCCCGGCGGAGGTCAGGTCGGTGGTCGTCATCGGCACGGCCTCCACATCGTGAAGTCTCCGGGGCGGCCGAGACAGGTTCCCGCCAGTCGCGCGGGCCGATCATCACGGGGCCGCAGGACTGACAGTTCGGCCGCGCCTGTCCTGACCTGATGGCGGCCACGGGCTTAAATTATCGTGCAGGTTTGAGGCTCTCCGAAGCCAGCATCGGTACGGGTGGTGGGCGATGGAACCCGGGTGAGACCTGCGGGCGACGCCGCCGTCTGGTCCTGGCCGGCGCGCGGGTCGGCGTCCGGCATCCGGGATGCGATCCTGGACGGCGCGCCCGCACCTGTTAAGCGGACGGCGCCCAGGAGTCGCCGATGACCGCACCGATCCGACCCACCCGTCCCGCCTTCGCGGCGCTGCTGCTCGCCGGCTTCGCCGGGTCCGCCCGCGCCGCGGATGCGCCGTCGATCGCCTGGCCCGAGCCCGGTGGCCGGGCGACGATCAGCCGGCCGTTCAAGGGATCGCCCCTCGCCGTCGGCGTCTCGTCCCGGACCGCGGGCGCCATCGACAGCCTCACCTGGGGCGGCACGCAGTTCATCAACGCCCGCGACCACGGCCGCGAGCTGCAATCGGCCGCCGCCTTCGACGGCTACGGGGAGTGCCTGAACCCCACGGAGGCCGGCAGCGATGCCGACGGCACCGGTTCGCGCAGCACGAGCCTGCTCACCGCCCTTCAGGTCGGCGCTGACACGCTCGAGACCCGGTCCCAGATGGCCTACTGGGTCGCGCCCGGGGCGACGACCGGCAATTGCCCGAAGGGTCCCGGCCCCCATGCCGGGTCGCGCTCCAACGACGTCCTGGCCAAGCGCGTCACCCTCGGCGCCGAGGGCGTGGCCAACGCCATCGCCTACCGCGCCACCTACGTCACCGCCGAGCCGCATGCCTCCGCGACCTTCGAGGCGGCCACCGCCTACATGCCGCCCGACTTCGCGCAGTTCTGGAGCTACGATCCGGCGACGGGCCACGCCGCGCCGCTCTCGGCGGGGCCGGCCGAGCAGGGCGTGCCGGTGATCCTGGCCAATGCCGACGGATCCCGGGCCATGGGCGTGTACAGCCCCGCCCTCCCCCAGCCGGCCGTGCCGAACGCGGGCTACGGCCGGTTCAACTTCGCGACCCTGCCCGGCCCCGGCAACGCGACGGTGAAGTGGAACTGCGTCTTCCGCGAGAACAATGTCCCGGCCGGGGCACACAGCTACACCTGCTACGTGGTGGTCGGCACGCTGGAGGACGTCAAGGCGGGGATCGCGGCCCTGCGGACGGCGCTGGCCGGCGGCCGGGCCGCCCAAGCGCCGCAGGCCACGATCGCGCCGCAGGCCACGATCGCGCCGCAGGCCACTACGGCGCCGCAGGCCGCGATCGCGCCGCCCCCGGCCGCCCGGGAGCCCGGTACGGCGCTCTATGTCGGGACGCAGGGCGGATGCAACGCCGGCGAGGTGACGATCGATCCCGGATACAAGGGCTGCGCCACGGCGCCGATCGGCGCCACGCTGGCGCGATCGGGTGCCCCAGGCGACCCGCCCGTCTATGTCGGCACGGCGGCCGGGGTGGATGCGGGACTCGTCACCAGCAATCCCCGCCATCTCGATGCCGGCACGCGGCCGATCGGCTACCTCGCGCGGCCCGGATCCGGGGGCACGCCCCTCTATGTCGGGACGCAGGCGGGGTGCAATGCCGGGGTGGTCTCGACCAACCCGGCGCATCTCGGCTGCAGCGGCGCGCCTCTGGGCGTCGCCGTGCGGTGACGGATCAGCGCGCCTCGCTGACGCGCTTGGTCGCCCGCTGCTCCTTCTTGTAGGCGGTGATCGCTGCCGAGCAGTTGGGCGAGAGCTTCTTGAGATTGGCCTTGAAGCAGGCCTCGACCTCCGGGCCGCCCGGGGCGTAGGCGCTGCAGTAATCCATGTAGTCGCCGGTGCAGTATTGCTTGAGCGCGTCGCGGGCCGGGGATGGCGCCGCGAAGGCCGCGGCGGGGCCGAGGCACAGACCGATGGCCAGGAGGGCCGTCTTGGTCGAAGTCATCGATATCCTTCGCTCGTCCAGGCCGCGCGAGCGCGCCGCGCAGCGATGGGCGGGGCGGATGGACGCCAAGGATGGCGTCACCATGACATCCGAACAATCCGGATGCAGATCAGCCATGCTCGATCGTGCCGGCCGGGCCGATCTCCCGGTCAGTGCGCCCCGACGCGGCGGGCCGGCACGAGGTCGTTGGCGATGATCTCGCCGAACGGGCCGTCATTGCGGGCATTGCCCACCGGCCGGCCCGTGGTGGCGCGCAGGGGCAGCTTCGGGAAGACCAGTTCGGCGAAGCGGTAGGCCTCCTCCAGGTGCGGATAGCCCGAGAGGATGAAGCGGTCGATCCCGAGATCGATGTATTCCTTCATCCGGTCGGCGACCTGGTCGGCCGAGCCGACCAGGGCCGTGCCGGCGCCGCCGCGCACGAGGCCGACGCCGGCCCAGAGGTTCGGGGCCACCACGAGCCTGTCGCGGCTGCCGCCGTGGAGGGCCATCATGCGGCTCTGTCCGATGGAATCCTGCCGCTTCAGGGTCTCCTGCGCCTTGGCGATGGTGGCGTCGTCGAGCTTCGAGATCAGCGTCTCTGCGGCGTCCCAGGCCGCGGCCTCGGTCTCGCGGGCGATCACGTGCAGGCGGATGCCGTACGAGAAGGTCTTACCCTTCGCCTCGGCGGCCTGCCGGGCGGCGGCGATCTTCTCGGCGACCTGCGCCGGGGGCTCGCCCCAGGTGAGGTAGACGTCGCAATGCTCGGCCGCGACCGCCATGCCGGCGGGCGAGGAGCCGCCGAAATAGAGCGGCGGATAGGGCTTCTGCACCGGCGGGAAGATCACCCGGCCGTTCTCGGTGCGCAGGTGCTCGCCCTGGAACGTCACGGTCTCGCCCGCGAGCAGGCCGCGCCAGATCGTCAGGAACTCGTCGGTGACGGCGTAGCGCGCGTCGTGGGACAGGAACACGCCGTCGCCGGCGAGTTCCACCGGATCGCCGCCGGTGACGACGTTGATCAGGAGGCGCCCGTCCGAGATCCGGTCGAGGGTCGCGGTCATGCGGGCGGCCGCGGAGGGCTCCATCAGGCCCGGCCGCACCGCCACGAGGAAGCGCAGGCGCTTGGTCAGCGGGGCCAGCGCCGAGGCGACGATCCAGGAATCCTCGCAGGAGCGCCCCGTGGGCAGGAGCACGCCGTAATAGCCGAGTTCATCCGCGCCCTGGGCGATCTGGCGGAGGTAGCCGAGCGAGACCTCGCGGGCGCCTTCCTGAGCGCCGAGATAGCGCCCGTCGCCGTGGGTCGGCAGGAACCAGAGGACGTCGGCGCGCCCGTCATTGGCTGCGGTCATCGGAATCTCCTGTGCGGCCCGGGGGGCGGATGCGGAAAAGCCGGATCCGACTGTGCGTGTCCGGCGATCGTCGAGAGCGAGGGCGGGCCGCCGTGTCCGGGAAACGGCGGCCTGCGGTCAGGGGGTCGGCTGCGATCCGAGCAGGTGATCGAGGATGCGGCCTTCGAGGCGGGCGAGATCCGGATCCCCGCGCCGGCGCGGGCGCGGCACGTCGACCCGCAGATCGAGGGCGATCCGCCCGGCTTCCACCACGAGGATCCGGTCGGCCAGCGCCACTGCCTCGGCGACGTCGTGGGTCACGAGCAGCGCCGTGAAGCCCTGCGCCCGCCAGATCCGCTCGATCAGGTCCTGCATGCCGATCCGGGTCAGGGCGTCGAGGGCGCCGAGCGGCTCGTCGAGGGCGAGCAGGCCCGGCCGGCTCACCAGCGCCCGGGCCAGCGCCACGCGCTGGCGCTGGCCGCCCGACAGGGTCGCGGGCCACTGTCCCGCCTTGTCGCCGAGCCCGACCTCGGCGAGGGCCGCCAGTGCCCGCTCGCGGCGCTCGGCCCGGGAGCCGAGGCCGGACAGGCCGACCGCGACGTTGTCGACGACCCGCGCCCAGGGCAGCAGGCGCGGCTCCTGGAACATGATCCGCATCGGCGGCTCGGACCGGCGGGGCGACGTCGCCGGCCCTTCCAGGTCGATCCGGCCGCCGGTGGGCGTCTCCAGCCCGAGGATCAGGCGCAGCAGGGTGCTCTTGCCGCAGCCGGAGCGGCCGACCACCGCGGTGAACCCGCCGGCCGGCAGGAACAGGTTCAGGCCCTCGATGACGGCGGTGCCGTCGAAGCTCTTGTGCAGGTCGCGGACGGTGACAGCGATCCCGCGCCGGCCGAGCTCCGTGGGCGCCCGCATCGGCGCGGGACCAGCCGCCTGACGGGGCTCGGAGACCGGATCGGGACGCGCCTCGCGGCGGACGGCGTCGCGCAGCATCAGGCGCTCCTGTAGGCAGGATTCCAGGCGAGGCAGGTGCGCTCGAGCTGGCGGGTCAGGGCGTCGGCGAGCTTGCCGAGGCCCGCGTAGATCAGGATCGCCAGCACCACGACGTCGACCAGCATGAACTCGCGCGCCTGCATGGCCATGTAGCCGAGCCCCGACGAGGCGGAGATCGTCTCGGCGACGATCAGCGTCAGCCACATGATCCCCAGGCCGTAGCGCAGGCCGACGAAGATCGACGGCAGGGCGCCGGGCAGCACCACCCGGGTGAACAGCGCCGTGCGGGACATGCCGTAGACCCGGCCCATCTCGACGAGCCCCGGATCCACCGAGCGGATCCCGTGCAGGGTGTTGGCGTAGATCGGGAAGAACACGCCCAGCGCCACGAGGAACAGCTTGGCCTCCTCGCCGATGCCGAACCACAGGATCACCAGCGGGATCAGCGACAGGTGGGGCACGTTGCGCACCATCTGCACCGAGGTGTCGGTGAGCCGCTCCGAGACGCGCGACAGGCCGTTGGCGAGGCCCAGTGCGAAGCCGATGCCGCCGCCGACCACGAAGCCCGCCAGCGCCCGCAGGGTGCTGACCCCGAGATTGGTCCAGAGTTCCCCGGTCCGCCCGGCCTCCCAGCCGGCCCGGACCACGTCGAGGGGCGCCGGCATGAACCGGTTGGAGACGAGCCCGGCCGAGACCGCGCCCTGCCAGCCGAGGAGGATCGCGGCCGGCAGGAGCCAGGGCAGGGCCGTGTCGCGCAGGCGGTCGACCGTGACGGGGCGCATCACCGGTTCTCCGTCCTGTTCTCGGCCCGGTTCTCGGCTCTGCGCTCGGGCTGCGTCCAGACCGCGTCGGCGACCCGGATCGGCTTCGGCAGGAGGCCGAGGCCGTGAAAGGCGTCGGCGACCCTCTGCTGGTCGGCGACCGCCGCGGCGTCGAGGGGCGCGACGCCGTAGGATAGCCGCCCGAGGGCGACGCTGAGGACCGGCGCGGGGATGCCCACCGCGGGGGCGAGTTCCGCCGCCACGGCGTCGGCATGGCCCTCCGCCCAGGCATCGACCTCCCCGATCGCCCGGATCACGGCCGACACGATCTCGGGGCTCGCGTCGGTGAAGCCGCGCCGGGAGAGGTAGAACTGGCGGTTGGGGGCGAGCCCCTGCCCGTCGGCCAGGACCCGGGCGCCCGTGGCGCGCTCGGCGGCGGCGAGATACGGATCCCAGATCGCCCAGGCGTCGACGGAGCCGCGCACGAAGGCGGCGTTGGCATCCGCCGGCGCCAGGAACGCGAGCTTCACCGCATCGTAGGGCAGGCCGGCCTGCTCCAGGGCGCGCACCAGCAGGAAGTGGACGTTGGAGCCCTTGTTGAGGACGATGGTCCGGCCGCGCAGGTCCGCGACGCTGCGCACCGGGCTGTCCCGGGGCACGAGGATCGCCTCGCCCCGCGGCGCCGGTGGCTCGGTGGCGACGTAGCGCAGCTCCGGGCTCGCTCCTTGCGCGAAGATCGGCGGGGCCTCGCCGGCCGAGCCGAAGTCGATCGCCCCGGCATTCAGCGCCTCCAGGAGCGGCGGCCCGGACGGGAATTCCGACCACGCCACCGTGAGGCCGAGCGGCTGGAGCGCCCTCTCAAGGGTGCCGCGGCCCTTGAGCAGCACCAGGGAGCCGTATTTCTGGTAGCCGATCCGAAGGCTGCCCGCGGCCCGTGCGGGGCGCAGCATCGCGGCCGCCGCGAGGCCGAGCCCGGCGGACAGGAGCAGGCGTCGGTTCGGCGCCGGTCCGTCGGACGGCGGCAGGGTCAGGGGGCGGGGCGTGCGGTCGGTCATGGAGCGTGAGCCGGGGTTCTCAGCCGTTGCGAGCGGGCGCCGTCCAGACCGCGTCGGCGATGCGGATCGGCTTCGGGATCAGCTTCAGGGCGTGGAAGCGGTCGGCGATCGCCTGCTGGGTGGCGGCGACGCGGTCGGTCATCGGGCCGATCACGTAGTCGGTGCGGTCCACCGCCCGCCGGGTCGCGGCCAGCGGCACGCCCGTGCCCTGCGACAGGAGTTCCGCCACCGCGCCGCGGTTCTGCGTGCACCACGCGGCCACCGCGCCGAGCGCCTCGATCACCGCGGCGAGCACCGGGGCGCGGGTCTCCGCGAAGGGGCGGCTCGCCAGGAAGAAGTTGTTCTGCGGGGTGATGTCGGTGGCGCGCGCCAGCACCCGCACCCCCTCCCCGGCCTCGGCGATGGCGAAGTACGGGTCCCAGATCGTCCAGGCGTCGATGCTGCCCCGGGCGAAGGCCGCCGCGGCATCGGCGGGAGCCAGGGTCACCGGCGCGATGTCGGCGTAGCCCAGGCCGGCCTTCTCCAGCGCCGCAATGGTCAGGTTGTGCGCGCTCGACGCCTTGGCGAAGGCGACCCGCCTGCCCTTGAGGTCGGCGAGGCTCCGGATCGTGGAGTCCTTCGGCAGCAGGATTCCCGCACCGGAACCGCCGGCCTCCTGGGCGGCCGCGTAGACGAGATTCGCGCGCGCGGCCTGCGCGAAGATCGGCGGTGCGTCGCCGGTCTGCCCGAAGTCGATCCCGTCGAGCGACAGGGCTTCCAGCAGCGGCGGCCCGAAGGAGAACTCGACCCAGCGCACGCTCTGGCCGAGGGGCTCCAGGCGCTTCTCGATGATCCCCTGCTGCTTGGCGACGACCAGGATGCCGTTCTTCTGGTAGCCGATCCGGACCACGCCGGATTCGGCCGCCCGGGCGCCCCGGACCAGGGCCGGCGCGATTGGCAGGGCCGCCAGGGCGGCCAGCAGGGTGCGGCGGTCGAGCATCGCCCGGCTCACTCGGCGGCGGCCAGGACGAGGGGCGCGGCGGAGGCCGACCGGTGCACGAGCAGCGCGGCGAGCTGCCCGCCGGCTTCGGCGGCGCGGGCGCGCACGCCGGCCTCGGTGAGCACGCCGTCGCTGAAATCGGGGTCGGAGGCGTAGACGGCCGTCGGGATCTGGAGGGCGCCGAAGAAGCCGAAGAGCGGCCGGAAGGCGTGCTCGACCACGAGGGCATGGCGCGCGCCGCCGCCGGTGGCCACGATCGCCACGGGCTTGCCGGCCAGCGCCCCCGGATCGACGAGGTCGAACAGGTGCTTGAACAGGCCGGTATAGGCGCCCTTGTAGACCGGCGAGCCGACCACGAGCCCGTCCGCCTCCTCGATGGCCGCGAGCACGCTCCGGGCTTCCGGCGCGAGCTGGTCACGGGTCCAGGCGGCACCGAGGCCCGTGCCGGCATCGACGAAGTCGAGGATCCGCGCGTCGATGGGCGCCCGGGCGCCCGCCTCGCGCAGCACCGCGTCCACCAGGGTCCGGGTCTTGGACGGCCGCTGCACGTTCGCGCTCAGCCCGACGAGTCTCGGTCGTGTCATTCCGGATGCCTTGATGCGGGACAGGATGACGGGCCACCCCGATCACGAAGAGCGGAGGTTGCGCGGCCGGACATCCAAACAGGCCACTAGAATTGAAGGCCCCATCCCCCGCCGTCAATGAAACGGCGTTCCCAATTGCTGCGGTATCGAAAAATGTTCTGCTCGCAATCGGGTCATTCGAGCGCAGTTTTATCTCGAGCGCCGCACGCGCGGGCGGTCATGTCTTGAGATCTGCTGGTGCGGTACGGTGAGGATCGGAGTTTTATTCCCGGACTGCCACGAACGCGAGAAGATCCGTTTCGAAATCCGCGGACGTGTGGAGGCGAATCCCCGATCCGGTCAGGCCGGCCGGTGAACGAGCCGATGGGCGCACCCGCACCATCGTCACCGCTCCGGTCATGGCGCCGCGGCCAGCCCGAACGGGTCCGAGCCTGCCGGCACGGTGCCTATCTGCGGGCGAGGAGATGCAGCACGCGACCGTCCTCGCCGTACTTGTCCCACGCCTGTGCGCAGGCCTCCTCGGGGCGATCGCGGAACTGCGCCCGCTCCGCATCCAGATCCTGCTGCAACGCAACCGAGCGTTTCTTCGTGAAGAAATCGGCATGGTTGAGGTGGTTCTCGCGGGAGAACTGGCGGAATCGCTCCGTGTCGATCCGGACGTCCGGACAGTTCCGGGCCGCCAGATCGGCCTCGATTCCCGGACGCAGCGCCGGGCTGTCCGTCTGGAGCGCGGATCGCCGGGCTTCGGCCCAGGTTCCGAACGCGGCCCAGGCCAAGAGGGCCGCCAGGAGAGGTGCAAACTGTTTCATCGAACGACATGCCGCTGTGACGCGACATTCCAAATCTCGCACCTGCGATAGGTTCGAGCGGAGCGGTCTGTTGCAACACACGTCTGTGTGACAGCACACATCCAGGGCGCCCCGCCCGGCGCGGCCCCGTTCGAAGACCCGGTGCGGTCAGTAGGCCGGGACGACGCGCGTCTCGGGCAGCGGGGCGCGCATGGTGAAATGCAGGCCGGCCGGCTGGAAATCGAAGGCGATCTCCGCCTCGCACTGGACCTTGAGGACGCGCTGCAGGAGCGTCGAGCCGAAACCCTTCCGGGTCGGCGTCCCCGTGGCCGGCCCACCCCGCTCGGTCCAGGCGAGATGGAGCATGCGCGCGGCCGGCGTCTGCTCGACCTCCCAGCGGATCCGGATCCGGCCCTCCGGAACCGACAGGGCGCCGTGCTTGGCCGCATTCGTCGTCAGCTCGTGGATGGCCATGCCGGTCGGGACCGCGAGGTCGCCCATCAGGTCGACCTGGGGGCCGTCGAGCTGGATGCGGGAGCCCTCGACGTCGTTGTAGGGGCCCAGTTCGTTCATCAGCATCTCGCGCAAGGGCGCCTGCTGCCAGTAATCCTCCGTCAGGAGATTGTGGGTCTTGGCCAGCGAGATTACCCGCGCCGAGAACGACGCGTAGAACGCGTCGACGCTGGTGGCGGACCGGGCCGAGGCCCCGAGGAGCGCCTGGACCGTCGCCAGGGTGTTCTTCACCCGGTGATGCAGCTCGCGGATCAGGAGCGCCTGCCGCTCGGTCGTCCGCTCGCGTTCCTCGAGATAGGCCCGCGCCTCGAGCTGCCGACGCTTGGCGCGATGGGCGGCGCGGGCCGCCATGACCAGCGTCGCCGGATGGAACGGGCGCTCCAGCACGTTCACGTTGCCCAGCAGGTCGGTCAGCTGCGCGTTGGGTTCGGCGCCCCGCAGGCGCAGGAGGATGAACGGGAAATCGGACCACGGCGGCTGCGCGGCGATCCACGCTGCCAGCGCTTGCCGGTTCGAGGACAGCAGCGCCTCCTCGGTGAGGATCGCGCAGGCCGCCATGTCCAGCCGGGAGACCACCTCCGCGAGGCTGCCGCAGACCTGCGACGCGATCCGCTCCTCGCCGAGGATGGTCGCGGCGACGACGGCGTCGCGGCCACCCGGCGTGAAGATCAGAACCGGCGGTTCAGCCTCGGTCATCAGCCATGCGGGTGGACAAGTCAGTCATGCGGGTGGGCAAGAGTGATGAGCCCTTACCTTCGTATGTCGGGACGCCGGTCATGATCCCTCTGAACGCGCTGAGCGGTTCGCCAACGCGGATCCCACCGGAGTCGATCCGCAATTCACGGATCGCGTCCTCGTGGCTGCCGGTCCGCTTCTTCACGACGGAGATCGCGCGGCGCAGACGCCCGTCCGCCTCGAAGATGCGGAACAGCAGAATCGTGTCGCTGAGATAGGTCAGGTCGACATGCGCACCCATCGCGCCGATCATGCCGTGCTGCGCCAGCACCAAGAGGCTGATGACGCCCTGCTGGTTCAGGTAGGTCAGCAGCTCATGCATCTGCAGGAGCAGGTGATTCTCCTCCGGCATGGCGTTGTGGTAGCCGGTCAGGGAATCGATCACGACCGTCGTGACGCCCCGACGCTCCACCGAATCCTGCACGATGTCGGCGAGTTCCCCGGGCGAGACCTCCGCCGGATCGATCTGTTCGACCCGGAGATCGCCGGAGGCGATCACGGCGTCAAGCGGCATGCCAAGGCCGCGCGCCCGTCGGCGCAGCACGCCCGTGGTCTCGTCGAAGCTGAGGATCAGGGCCTTCTCGCCGCGGGCGATCGCCGCGGTGATGCAGGTGAGCGCCACCGTCGACTTGCCGACGCCGGACGGGCCGATCAGCATCGTGCTGGTCCCGCGGTCGACGCCGCCACCGAGCAGCAGGTCGAGTTCGGGGCTACCCGTGCTGCACTGGTCGTCCGTGACGGTGCCGAGATGCTCGGCCGCGACGAGCCGCGGGAACACCGTCAGGCCGCCGCGCCGGATGACGTAATCGTGGAACCCGCCCCGAAACGCCGTGCCGCGCATCTTGATCACCCGCAGCCGCCGCCGTTCGCCTCCGTAGAGCGGCGCGAGCTGCTCCAGCCGGATCACGGCATGGCTGAGGCTGTGCAGGTTCAGGTCGTCGGCCTCGGCGGTCAGGTCGTCGAGGAGGAGCGCCGTGGTGTTCTGGATCAGCAGGAAGCTGCGCAGGGCGTGGACCTGCCGGCGGTAGCGCAGCGACCCCTGCGAGAGCAGCCGGATCTCCGACAGGCTGTCGAAGACGACGCGCTGCGGCTTGGACCGCTCGATCGCGGCGATCGCCATGCGGACGGTCTCGCCGAGCTCGAGATCGGAGGTATGGACGAGGCTCTGCTGCTGGCCCGGGTCGAGGCTCAGTTCCGGCGCGACGAGCTCACAGATCTCGACGCCGTCGAGGGTCCAGCCGTGGCGCGCCGCGACGTTCAGGAGCTCCCGCCGGCTTTCCGAGAGCGTGATGTACAGGCAGCGCTCGCCGCGCTTCACCCCGTCGAGCAGGAACTGCATCGCCAGCGTCGTCTTGCCGGACCCGGGCCGCCCTTCGATGAGGTGCGAGCGTCGGGACGCGTAGCCGCCGGCCAGGATGTGGTCGAGGCCGACCACCCCGGTGGAGACCGGCGCCGCGTCTTGATCGGTCACTGCCATGTCCAAGGTCTCTGCCGTCGTGTGACGGGCGGGGGAGCCCGTCGACCGGGTCGCGGAAGGCGGGGCTCGGTCTCGTACACGAAGGCGCGCGCAGGGTGAAATGCCGGTGCCCGCCCGGTCCTGCCGGTCGCGCCCCGCGGCACTGCCGTGACATCGGTCCCGCCACGCGGAGGCGGCGCGCGATCTCGCCGCCTCCGGTTTCACGCCTTTCGCACGGGACCCGGCGGCCGCGGCGCGCGACGCCGGAGGACCGCTGCCGCACCGGCGCAGGCGCGGCCGCGCGGATCGCC
>NZ_JBFULS010000080.1:0-18561 GCF_054049775.1 Methylobacterium sp. P5_C11
CGTGTCCCGAATCCGGCGGCGTTGCGGCGTTTGCCGGAGTCGGATCTTCCGGCGGTTGCGGAGGCGGTCCGGGCCCCGAATCCGGCGGCGTTGCGGCGTTTGCCGGAGTCGGATCTTCCGGCGGTTGCGGAGGCGGTCCGGGCCGAGATGATCGACGCGGTGTCGATCACCGGCGGCCATCTGGGCTCGGGTCTCGGGGTGGTCGAGCTGACGGTTGCGCTGCACCACGTGTTCGACACGCCCGACGACCGGATCGTCTGGGACGTCGGCCACCAGTGCTACCCGCACAAGATCCTGACCGAGCGGCGCGACCGGATCCGCACGCTCCGCCAGGGCGGGGGCCTGTCGGGCTTCACCAAGCGCAGCGAGAGCGTCTACGACCCGTTCGGCGCGGCCCACTCGTCCACGTCGATCTCGGCCGCGCTGGGCATGGCGGTCGCCCGCGACCTCGACAACGCCGCCGCCAAGCAGAAGAACCGCCCGCAGAAGCGCCGCAACGCCATCGCGGTGATCGGCGACGGCTCGATGTCGGCCGGCATGGCCTACGAGGCGCTCAACAACGCCGGCGCCCTGCACTCGCGCCTGATCGTCATCCTCAACGACAACGACATGTCGATCGCCCCTCCGGTGGGCGCCATGTCGGCCTACCTCGCCCGGCTCGCCTCGGGGGGCGCCTACCAGTCCCTGCGCGAGACCGCCAAGCAGCTCGGCAAGCTCCTGCCCAAGGCGCTCTACCAGCGCGCGGCGGCGGCCGAGGAATACGCCCGCTCGCTGGTGGTCGGCGGCGGCACGATGTTCGAGGAGATGGGCTTCCACTACGTCGGCCCCGTCGACGGGCACAACCTCGACCACCTGCTGCCGGTGCTCAAGAACGTCCGCGACGCCGAGCACGGCCCGATCCTGCTGCACGTGGTCACCCGCAAGGGCAAGGGCTACGCGCCGGCCGAGGCCAGCGCCGACCGCTACCACGGCGTGGTGAAGTTCGACGTGGTCTCGGGGGTGCAGGCCAAGGCCAAGCCGAACGCGCCGGCCTACACGCGGGTGTTCGGCGAGAGCCTGATCAAGGCGGCCGATGCCGACGACAAGGTCGTGGCGATCACCGCGGCGATGCCGGGGGGCACGGGCATCGACCTGTTCGGCAAGGCGCATCCGGACAAGACCTTCGACGTGGGCATCGCCGAGCAGCACGCGGTGACCTTCGCGGGCGGCCTGGCGACGGAGGGCTACCGGCCGTTCGTGGCGATCTACTCGACCTTCCTGCAGCGGGCCTACGACCAGGTGGTGCACGACGTGGCGCTGCAGAACCTGCCCGTGCGGTTCTGCCTGGACCGGGCCGGCCTGGTGGGGGCGGACGGGGCGACGCATGCGGGCGCGTTCGACCTGGCGTATCTGTGCTGCCTGCCGAACATGACCGTGATGGCGGCCGCCGACGAGGCCGAGCTGGTGCACATGGTGGCGACCGCGCACGCCCACGACTCAGGCCCGATCGCGCTGCGCTACCCGCGCGGCGAGGGCGTGGGGATCGAGCTTCCGGAGCGGGGCGAGGTGCTGCCGATCGGCAAGGGCCGGGTGGTGCGCCGGGACGCGGAGGCGCGGGTGGCGATCCTGTCGCTCGGCACGCGGCTCGCCGAGGCGCTGAAGGCGGCCGACACGCTGTCCGAGCAGGGCGTTGCGGTGACGGTGGCGGATGCGCGCTTCGCCAAGCCGCTGGACGAGGCGCTGATCCTGGATCTGGCGCGGGACCACGAGGTCCTGCTGACGATCGAGGAGGGCTCGCGGGGCGGGTTCGGCGCGATGGTGCTGCATCTCCTCGCGGAGAAGGGCGCGCTGGACGCGGGCGGGGTGCGGGTGCGGACGCTGACGCTGCCGGACACCTACCAGGACCACGACAGCCCGGAGAAGATGTACGCCGAGGCCGGGCTCGACGCCAAAACCATCGTCAAGACCGCCCTCGATACGTTGCCGGCGGCTTCCGGCAAGGCCGAGCCGGCAAGCAACGTGGTGAGCGTGCGCCGCCGCCCGCGCTGACGCCACGGTCTGCAACGGTTCTCCCGACCACACACCTCATCCTGAGGCGGCGAAGCGCAGCGTAGCCCTCGAAGGAGCCCTCCAGCGGTCTCGCGATCCCTGGAGTGCTCCTTCGAGGCCCGCTGGCGCGGGCACCTCGGGATGAGGGCGTGGAAGGGAGGCTCGGGCTGATTGCCCTACCCCAGGGCCTGCGCCACCGCCTTGCCGCAGACCTGCGTGTCGGCGTTGCCGCCGAGGTCGCGGGTGCGCAGCGTCCGCTCGGACAGCACCCGTTCGATCCCGCCGACGATCTCGGCCGCCGCCGCGTGCTCGCCGAGATGCTCCAGCATCATCGCCCCCGACCAGATCTGGCCGATCGGGTTGGCGATCCCCTGACCGGCGATGTCCGGCGCCGAGCCGTGGACCGGCTCGAACACCGAGGGGTGCACCCGCTCCGGGTTGATGTTGCCGGACGGCGCGATGCCGATCGTGCCCGTGCAGGCCGGGCCGAGGTCSGACAGGATGTCGCCGAACAKGTTGGWGGCGACCACCACGTCGAACCGGTCCGGGTTCAGGACGAAATGCGCGGTCAGGATGTCGATGTGGTACTGATCCCAGCGCACGTCCGGGTAGGCCTCGGCCACCGCCTTCACTCGCTCGTCCCAGTACGGCATGGTGATCGAGATGCCGTTCGACTTCGTGGCCGAGGTCAGGTGCTTCTTCGGTCGCTTCTGGGCAAGCTCGAAGGCGAATTTCAGGATCCGGTCAGTCCCGTAACGGGTCATGATGGTCTCCTGCAGGGCGAATTCCCGGTCGGTGCCGGCGAACATCCGCCCGCCCGCGTTCGAGTATTCACCCTCGGTGTTCTCGCGGACCACCCAGAAGTCGATGTCGCCGGGCTTGCGGTCGGCCAGCGGGCACTTCACCCCCGGCATCAGCCGCACCGGGCGCAGGTTCGCGTACTGGTCGAATTCCCGCCGGAACAGGATCAGCGAGCCCCAGAGGGAGATGTGGTCGGGCACCCGCTCGGGCATGCCGACGGCGCCGAAATAGATCGCGTCGTGGGTCTCGATCCGCGCCTTCCAGTCCTCAGGCATCATCCGGCCGTGCGCTTCGTAATAGTCGCAGCTGGCGAAATCGAACCAGTCGAGCTGGAGGCTGAAGCCGTGCCGCTTGGCCGCCTGCTCCAGCACGCGCACGCCCTCGGGCACCACCTCCTTGCCGATACCGTCGCCTGGGATCACCGCGATGCGGTAGTGGCGCTGCTGGCTGTTCTCTGGGGCGGCCATGAATCCTCCACGCGTTTCGAAGAGCGGGCCTCTGCGAGCCCGGGTCGTCGGCGTCAGGTGATTGGTCCGCGCCGGGATCGGGTCAACACCCCGGCCTGACAATCAGTCGGTTTCGCCCGCCATGGCCCGGCGCTGGCGGTCGAGTTCATCGCTGTAACGCTTGAGCGTGTGGCTCTCGGTCAGCAGGCCGAGCACCTTCCGGGTCTCGGCACTCTCGACCACCGCGAGGGCCTCGCTCTCCGTCCGGTCGAAGGCGGCGGCGGCGTCCTTGGCGTTCATGCCGGGCGTGAGGAAGTCGCCGGCGTGCAGGAGCAGGTCGGCGAGGACCGGCTGCGCGTCGGCGGCGGAGTCCCGGGCGGCCGCGTGGGCCTCCGGGACGTTCACGATGCCGGCGTAGCGCCCGCCTCCGTCGACGGCGATCACCCGGGAGGGCGAGCCGAGGGGATGCGCGCGCAGGAAGGTCGCCATCGGCGTGTCGACCGCCACGGTGCCGGGATTGCGGCGCATGAGCCGGCCGACGGTGAGCGACCGGATCCAGCCGACATCGTGGGGGCTGCGGATGCTCTCGCCACGCAGGTGGAAGCGCCAAGTGGCGAAGGAGTAGCCGAAGGTCTTGCGGACGGTCAGCGAGGACGCGATCACCGCCGCCAGCACGACGCCGGTGATCGGCAGGCTGCCGGTGACCTCCAGCGCCAGGAACGTCATGGTCAGCGGGCCGCCGATGATCGCCACGGCGAGCGCGCTCATGCCGATCACCGCGTAGGCGAGCGGCGTGAGGCCGAAATCCGCCAGCGGCGGCACCAGCACGGGGGCCAGGGCGGCGAACAGCTTGCCCGCGATGGCACCGAGGAACAGGGAGGCGAAGAACAGGCCGCCCCGGAATCCCGAGCCGATGGAGATCGCCGAGGCGGTGGCCTTGGCGGCGAACAGCCCGGCCAGGGCCGCGATGCCGTGCCCCTGCCCCTCGGCGGCGAAGTGCATGTGCAGGGCGCCGTGGCCGCCCGAGAGCACCTGGGGGGTCGCCAGCAGCGCCAGCGCGCCGACGCAGAGCCCCCCGAAGGCGGGGGCCGCCACCCGCGGCACGCCGGACGCCTGGACCAGGCGCTCGACCAGGGTGACCCCGCGCATGATCAGGATGCCCAAGCCCGCGCAGACCAGCCCGAGGGCGAGGCTCGGCAGGATCTCCAGGCTGGTGACGTGCGAGGTCGTGACCGCCTGCATGTCGCCGAGATCGACGAGCGGCTGGGCCGCAATCAGCGACCGGGAGATCAGGTTGCCGCAGAGCGCCGCCACGACCACCGGCGTCAGGGTGGCGATGGAATAGGTGCCGATGATCAGCTCGAAGGCGTAGAAGGCCCCGGCGAGCGGCGCGCCGAAGCCGGCCGCGATGGCCCCGGCGGCGCCGCAGCCCACGAGGGTGCGCAGGTCGCTGCGCCGCACCTCGAAGGCGATGCCCAGCCGCGAGGCGAGCCCGGAGGCGATCTGCGTGTAGCCGGCTTCGAGGCCGACCGAGGCGCCGGACCCGTTCGAGAGCACGTTCTGGAGGGCGAGGTAGAGGCTGTCGCGCAGGGACATGCGGCCGCCATGCAGGGCGTTGGCCTCGATCGGATCGATGGCGGGGCGCTTGCGCGGGCCGCGGACATAGTTGGCGGCGACGATCAGGAGGCCGAGGACGGCGCCGCCCAGGCAGGGGCCGACGAGGAGGAGCACCGGCGACACGGCATCGACGGCGCTGAGCCGCGCGCCCACGGGCAGCTGATACAGGGCCTCGCGCAGGGTCTGGGTGATCCAGGTCATGGCCGAGACCGCCACGCCGGCGACGCATCCCACCAGGGTCGCCAGGGCGACGAGTCCCCCTTCGCTCCGGCGGACGAGGCTGCGGAGGCGTCCGGGGGCCTGGACGAGGCGCATCCCGGCCCAGTGCCGGCGGTCCCGGCCGGCCGGCCGGGCCGGACGATGGGCGAGCCCCTCGGTGGGCGCCCTGCCCCCGCCGGCGCCCCCCGCTGGCTGTCGCGCACTCACGGTCCGTCCCTTCGCCTCAGGTCCGCCCGATCGGTCAGGTCGACGCATCGGTCTCGAGGGCGCAGTTACAGCCGGGTCCGATCCGGTTGCAAACGGGCGCACCGCCGCGTCGCTGGCCACCCGGCCGGGGCCGATCCCGGCGACCGACATTCACCGACTCCGCATCCCGTGCACAGATCGCCTTGAAAACCGCCGCGGCCCACGATACACCGCCCGCCAGTGCCGCCGTAGCTCAGTTGGTTAGAGCACCAGATTGTGGATCTGGGGGTCCCCCGTTCGAGCCGGGGCGGTGGTACCATCGAATCTCAACATGCTGGATGATCGGAAACCGTTTTTCTTTAACGGTTTGGAGATCGTCCGGCATGTTCCCCCTCAGCTTCTGCTCTCGATTTCAGGGTGCCAGTCTGGTGCTCTCGTGACCGCTTTTGTGACACGCGCTGAAGCTCGTCGTGCAGATCGTCGGTACGGAGGTGCGCGTAGCGACTGCTCATCTGGAGCGTCGTGTGGCCGAGGATGCGGCTGAGGCGGTAGAGGTCGCCCCCCTCCTGTACGAACCACGACGCGAACGTGTGGCGCAGATCGTGCCTCCGAAAGTCGTCGGTTCCCGCTCTGCGACACGCGTTCTCGAACGCCTTGCGCGGGTTCCCGATCCGGCTCCCGTTAGCCTTGCAGAATAGGTAGGCCGACCGTGGCCGCGACCGTTGCTCCAGAATCTCGCTGATCGTGGTGAGCGCCACAGCGGAGAAATGGTTTAGGCTTTGCCTCGGGCGTCTCGACCCGACCGGCGGCGTTTCGGAGGTGATCACAGGCGAATCGCCGATCAAGCACGCCGCGCTGCGGTGCTGCTCAAGCCGGCCGACCACGGGCGAAACTTGCGACGGTCGGAAGTTTGGTTGAGGGGTGGGCGCGTCAGCGCCCACCCGCTCGTGATGGGTCGGCCCAGGCAGCACCTGCGGTCCTCAGCCTCGCCGGGCTCGGCCTACGGGCCTCGGGCCGCCGCGACCGACCCATCATGTCTCTCGATTGCCTCCCGGATCGAGGCGAGCACATGGATCGCACTGGAGGGAAAAAGAGGAGACCTCACCTCCAATATGAACCCTGATCTCCTGTGAGCCAGTCGGATTCCTCACGTGTCCGGCCGGGTCCGCTTACTAGATGAGGCGTGAGAAAAACGAGCCCGGACGGGAACGGGCGTGGAACGCTGCCCGGTCGAGCCGGGACCAGCCGTCTCCACCCACGTCCTCTTGAACGTCCCCACACGGTCACCCCCGCGTTCGACCAATAACTGGCGCGGACGATGCGGGCGACCATGACCTCGATGATCGGCACCAAGGGTGGGTGCGAGGATCTGGGACGAGATCGGCGTCGAGGGTCGGGTGAGCGGATCGGCGAGCATAGGGCGGTGAGGTGACCGCGGATGCGGGCTCCGCGTGGGCCAGCGAAGCCGATACCCCGCCCACGAGCCTGCAAGTGGAGACGGGTCGGGGAGGATGGAAGAGAATGTCAGACCGGCGCATCTGACACCTCGATTTGGCTGTACAATGGTTGTTGGGGTGAAAGCGCCTTGACTCCCACCCCGCGCCCATTCAGCGCAAATGCAGCCTTATGGCAAAAGCGTCGTTCTGGTTCTGGGTGTAAATATTCTGGTGAGCCACCCAGTCTCTCGAATCGATGATGACTGGGTTCGAATTCAGGCCGAGGCCCGCCAAATCGCGCTCCACCTGCGCCTTACTGCCCTGGATCTTCAGACCGTAAAACATTGCGTCGCCGGTTCGTATTAAAACCGGCCCACGAAACACGACGCCTTCGCGCCCGAACAGATCCGTGGCCTGCTGATTTATGGCGACGCGCTTCTGGTAATTCCAGAAGTGAAGCTCCGCTGGGCACCCGCCCCAGTTTATCGGAGCAACCATGCTGGTGCTGAAGGCAATCTTCTCGACCCAGGTGCTCTCGCAAGTCCCGCACTGATGAATTCGGACGACCGAGAAAAGGCGGCGACGCTTAGAATTGATGCTGGTCACAATATAATTTTCCAATATGGTGCGAGCGTGTATTTGAAATAGGCTTACTACATACTCGCTATGAATTCGCTTTGAATATCTATTGGCGAACTCAGATGTAAAAATTAAAAATTGCGGCTTGAGAGAAATTCTCACGACAAGAATCTGGTCGGGCGTTATCGATTCTGCCGAAGTGAGGACATGTGAGTTTAATATGGGCGGCAAAGTTCGTCGTTGGCATTCTGGTGCCGCCTCGTTTTGAGGCAAAAATACATTTCAAAAAAGATTATTTCTCAATGCATACTCGTGTTTATTCCTTGAGCGATCTCACGCGCATTCACGCCGATCCACAGACCGGGACGCGTCGCCTCGTCATGGCAGAGATCACTGACTACCATAACCTGCCCTCCTTCGCCGCCGTCCGCGATCACGTCCTCTACGAGCTTCGTTTTCCGACGCCGCAGTCCAACAAGCTGGAGAGCTACGGTTTCGTGCCGGCACTCTACGATTCGAGTAACCGCACCTTCACACGCCGGGCAGACGGACATCAGTTCACGCGCTTTGGCCAGTGGCGCAACGGTGCGCCCGAGAGCGACGCACTCAGCCTGTTCTACGCCGACGTGGACAACGCCGACTATGGCCGTCCTATCGTCACGATGCAGGAAGTCGCTAACCGCCTCGATGCACACGGTTTCGCGTATTTCATGTACACGAGCTTCAGCCATACGCCCGAGAAGCCGAAGTTCCGCGTCGTCATCGACACCGACCGAGACCTCACGCGCATCGAGATGCTGCATGTCGCCCTGTGGCTGAACTGGACTGTCTTGGGCCAGCAGGCCGACGTTTCGATCTACGACCCTGTCGATTTCGTCTTCGCGCCACCGCATGATCCAACATGTATGGAGCGCCTCAACGCTCGACCTCTCGTCGTAGATGCCGCTCTCGCGGGGCAGCGCGAGCTTGCGCAACAGTACCCCGGTAGCTGGACGAAGTACGTCGTGCAGAAGGGGCCGCGGCAGCCGTGTGCCAACCCGACGCCCGAACAGGCCGAGGCTCTGAAGCGGCATCGCGAAGACCGAACAGTCCGATCCGAAATGGGCATCGAGAATCCGGCGGTCTTCAACCCGGCCTGGGACGATTTCCACCGTCAGCGGATCACGAACGGCAGCCACTACGAGACGATGCGCTCGTTGCACGGCATGGTCTGGACCAAGACCGACGGCGCACTCAGCTACGGCGAGGTGGACGGCATCCTCCGCCAGATCGATGAGACAGATGGTGGCTACTTCATCCGGCAGCACGGCGAGGATAAGGCCGCGGCGCTGATCGACTGGATCATGAGCCTTCCGGTCGAGGTTGACCAGGTCGAGTGGCATCCGCTGTTGGAGCGTGACGAGAGCGGCCTGACCGTGCTGGTCAAGGAGGGCGAGTGCGGACAGGGCAAGACCCGCGACGAACTCGGCCGGATCGCTCGCGAGAAGGGTCGCACTGTTTACGTGGTGGACAAGATCAGCACCATCGAGCAGCGCCGGAAGGAGTTCTTCGAGATCGCGGGCCGCGGTACGGCGATGCGTTTCCGGATTTTCGAAGCGCACAGCGAGAAGCAGGAGTGCCGCGTTCCCCTCCAGTGGCGAACATCCGGAAGGATCTCAACGTGCTGCCGGCTGGCGCGCCTGCGCTCGTGTTCGTAACCCAGGCAGCCGCCACGATGATGGATTGGCCGGCATGGGGCGACTGCGAAGTCGTGTTCGATGAGGTGCCGGACTGCTTCACCACCTTCCGCATCGACGCGAAGAACCACGCCGAGGTGCTGCGCCGCTACGTTCACGCCGAGATCGATGATTGGGGTTGCTACAACTTGGGCTCGACCGGTGCCGGACAGGAACTCGCGCGTGCCACCGACGTGGACGACTACGACCGCGTCCATCACAGACTGTGCGTGTTGCTGGCCAAGCCGAATACCCACGTGTGGGTGAAGCGGAAGGCGTGGGACGATCCCACCGAGGGTGGCCGGCTGGAGTTCTTCGCCGTCACCTCACCGCTGAACCTCAGCCATTTCCGCAGCGTACGGCTGCTCGGGGACGAGGCGATGAAATCCGTGACGGTCAAAACTTGGATGGAGAAATGGGGCGTCAGATTCCAGCCCATCGAGTTTGAGCGTCGCAAGCGCCTCATACCTACCGCGCAGCGGGTCACGATTCGGTATTTCTCGGAGCACCGCGACAGTTCACTCACTCGCTTTCGCGAGAGAGGGATCTGCCGCTCGAATCGGTGACCGAATGGATCAAGCAGGACGCGGGTGGCGTGCCGGTACTATGGACGGCGAATGAGAAGATGCGAGCGAAGGGCAAGCTCGATCAGCAGGACTTCATCAGTCCGAAGGCCCATGGGCGCAATGACCTCCAGCATTACAAGCGGGTGGCGTGGCTCGCGGCAATGAAGGCGAGCCAGTTCGAGGTCGGCTCGCTGCGCGAGGTCTGCGGAATGACGGCGGCCGAACTCACCGATTGGCGAGAGTTCAACGCCATGTATCAATTCGTAATGCGCGGCGTGCTGCGTGACTTCTCATCGGCCGAGCCGGCGGTTGTATACGTGTTCTCGCGCCGGCAAGCCGAGTACCTGAAGAGGCGGCTGGGCAGCACCATCGAGGAAGTGCCCAGCGTGATCGAGGACCGGCCGATTCGCTGCACTCACGAGGATGGCGCGATGACTGATGCCGAACGTCAGAAGGTGCGGTACTGGCGCGGCAAGATGAAGAAGGCGGGTGTGGGTGACGTTCGACTTTTGTCCAAGGCGTACAAGCTAAGCGAGCGTGAAGTTGTGCTAGTGAACGCCACGTTCTGGAAAATACAGCAGACGAGTGAGCAGGCGAATCTGGCAGCGTAGTCAACGGGCGAGCCGCAGGCTGGATGCTTGCGGCTCTCATCGCTGTCGTCCTAGACAACTTAGGCCGAAGCGGTCAGCGCATTTCGAACCGCTACGGCGGGCTCGGCCGGCATGACGGTCAAGGCGCTCGCCTTTGGACCATCGCACCGTGCTGTCAGACCAAACGTAGGAGCGGCTCGGGTACACGTGCCGCGGCATCCCACGCGTCGATCAGCCAGGGCACACGCGACCCAGCCATCGGCTTGGCATAGAGATAGCCCTGTGCGTAGTCGCAGCCCAGCGCGACCAGATGCTCTGCCTGTCCATGTGTCTCGACGCCCTCGGCTGTAACCTTCATGCCTAAACTGCGACCTAGCCCAATAACGGCGGCCACAATGGCAGCATCCTCCGCGCTCCGCTCGACATCGCGGACGAAACTTTGGTCCACCTTGATGTGATCAACCGGAAATTGCTTCAGGTGGGTGAGCGAGGCGAAACCTGTTCCGAAATCGTCTAGGCTGATCAGAACCCCGCTGTCGTGCAGCCGCTGGAGGGTGCCTGGCACAGCCTCCGAACCGTGGCCCAGGAACACTGTCTCGGTGACCTCCACCTCGAACTGAGAAGCCGGCACCTGGGACGCGCTCAGCGCGGCGAGAATGCCGCCAGCCAGATCAGGCTTCCTGAACTCGGCTGAGGCAAAATTCACGGCTACTCGGCCGAATCCGAGACCGCGTTCGTTCCACGCGCGCATATCTGCGGTGACTTGCCGAAGAATACTATCACCRATGGCTGTGGCGAGTTCGGGGTCTTCGAACGCCGATCCGAAATAGCCGGGCGTCAGCAGCCCCTTCTCGGGATGCTGCCAGCGTGCCAGCGCCTCGAAGCCAATGATCGCTCCTGTCGAAAAGCACACCTTGGGCTGGTAGAACGGCACGATCTGTCCAGCATCGATTGCGACCCGCATCTCCGCGGCGATGCTCACGCGCCGCTCGGTCTGGGCGCGCATCTCCGGTGCGAACACGACGGAGCGGTTTCTGCCCTGGGCCTTGGCCCGGAAAAGCGCGATGTCGGCGTCCTTGAGCAGGTCGCGCGTTTCGCGGTGGTGATCCGGGAAAGCAGCCAGACCGACGCTCGCCTTGCAGGTCAGCGCGTGCCCTCGATAGGTAAAAGGCTGCCTCAGCCGCTCCAGTAGCGTCTCGGCGTAGCTTGCAGCATGCGTGAGGTGCAGCGGTTCTGTCAGGACGATGGCGAACTCGTCGCCGCCCAGGCGCGCGACCGTATCGGTTGTGCGCAGTCCTTCACCCAGACGGCTCGCCGCCTCGCTCAGTACGGCGTCGCCCGCGTCGTGCCCGAGGGTGTCGTTCACGTCCCGCAGGGTGTCGAGGTCAAACAGCAGAAGGCTCACACTCGTGCTACCCCGCTCAGCAGCAGCAAGCGCTTGCTCCAGGCGCTGATGGAATAGCCGGCGGTTCGGCAGGCCGGTGAGCGCGTCGTGATTGGCTGTGCGCCACGCATCTTCCTCGCTCCGCTTGCGCTCGGTGATGTCGAAGGTGATGCCCACGATCCGGTCGGCATCCACGCGCTCGACTGAGGCGCTAAGCCAGATCAGGCGGCCGTCAGGGTGGATGTAGCGGAATTCCCGCTGCTCACGATTCTGGCAGCCCTGTTGGACGAGACGCTCGATCTGTTCGCGATCATCCGGGTGGACACGGTCGAGGAACTGCGAGGGCGGCCCTGACTGGATGCCCAGCAGTTCCAGCGAGTTCGCGGACCGACTGCTGTAGTCCGTCTTCAGGTGGCGCTCCCAGGCCATCATTCGCCCCGCCTGCAATGCAAGCCGCAGCCGCTCCTCGCTGGCCTTGACGGCAGCATTAGCCTGACGCTGATCCGTGAGGTCGTGCATGGCACCGACCATGCGCACGGCCCGGCCCTGCACGTCGCGGATCACGAAACCGCGGTCGAGCACCTCAGCATAGTTACCATCACCCTGCGCGAAGCGGTATTCGTCGATCCAGCGATCATCGGAGCCGTCGATAGCGTTTTGGATCGACGCGACGACACGATCTCGGTCAGAGGGATGTATCCGCTCCTTCCACCAAGCACCCGTCGTGGCGATCTCGTCTTTCGCGTACCCGAAAAGGGACTGAGTCGCCTCGCTCCAGTCGATGCGATCTGAAGTCAAGTCATGATCCCAAATCGCATCCTTGGTGGCGAGCAGAGCTAAACGATAGCGCTCTTCCTGAGCACAGGTTGCCTCGGCAGCTTCCTTGCTCTGGTGAATGTCTGTGGCCGTACCTACCCACTCCCGCACATGACCGGAGTTCTCTTTGAGTGGTGCAACCCTGATGAGGGTCCACCGGAACACTCCGTCTCGGCGCAAGACCCGGAACTCACAGGAACCGGCTGATTGGGATCCGATGATCTCTCGCCATGTGGAGACCACGCGCGTCCGGTCATCGGGATGGACAGCGGTCAGCCAGCCGAAGCCCCTGTAGGCGCTCTCCGGCTGACCCGAGTAGGCTTCCCAACCGGTGCTCTCGATAACAGAGCCGTCCGGCTCCGCCCGCCAAACCATAGTCGCGCTGACCTCGATGAGCGCCCTGTAACGGTTCGCCGTCATTTGCCGGTCACGCTCAAGCTCAACAAGCGCCGTGACATCGCGTGAGATGGCCAGGATGCGACCGCGCGCGCCGCTCGGCCCCTTAAGCGGGCTCAAGGCCACATCCCACCACTTCGGATGCCCCTTGGCGGTGTGGCAGAAGCCTTGGAAGCGAGCCGCCCAACCGGCTCTGGCCTGTGCTAGGGCGAGCCGAGCCGCCGCGTTGTGCTCACCCTGCCAGAGATCGACCCAGGGTCGGCCGAGGAGCGGGCCGACATCGTCGATCTCCATCATCTTGGAGCCGCCCGCGCTCAGGAACAGCAGGTTGCCCTCGTAATCGAGCAACTTCACGCAATCCGTGCTGCTCTCCAGCATCTCCCGCAGCAGATCACCGACGAACAGCGGGTTAAGCTCGATCTGTTCAAGGGGCAGGACCAACTCACGCCGCCCAGCCTCACACGGTGTTAGGTCGGTTCCAGCATCTCCCTCGGTGTAGAGACGGAACGTGTTCCGGCCGGCGGCCTTGGCGCGGTAGAGCGCCTGATCGGCTCGGGCGTAGAGGTGATCGGGATCGAGGCCGTCGCCTGGAGCGAGCGCGACCCCTACGCTGATCCCAATCCCCGCAGGATAGCCGCCGAGATCAACTGGCGGCGACACCGCTTCGAGCAGCCGCTCCGCCAGCCGGACCGCGTCTTCGGTGCGACCCTGTCCGGTCTGGATGATCACGAACTCATCGCCCCCGAGCCGCGCAATCGTGTCCTCGATGCGCAAAACGGACTTGAGGCGTTGCGCCACGATCCGCAGCAAGGTGTCGCCGGCTTGATGACCAAGCGTGTCGTTGACCAATTTGAAACGGTCGAGATCGAGGCAGAACAGGGCAAATCCGCCGCCACTGCGCTTGGCGCGCGCGATCTCCTGATCAAGCTGCTCACGAAAGTGTAGCCGGTTAGGCAGGCCGGTCAGCGGGTCGTGACGCGCCAGACGCGTCATCTCGCACTCAGCTTCCTTGCGCTGTGAGATGTCCCGGATGACAGCGACATAACCATCGGGCTCGCCCGTGATCTGATCGCGTGTGAGGCTGAACGAGACCTCGACCCACAGCCACGTTCCATCCCGGCGGCGGTAGCGCTGCTGGGCCACGGCCTGGGCGATCTCGCCCGCTCCCAATCGCTTCAGAAGCCGCGCGTAGGCACCGACCTCATCAGGATGTACAAACGCCAGAGGATGCGTACCGACGAGGTCCTGCGGCTCAGAGCCGAGCAGGCGGCCGGCAGCCGGCGAGACGTAGCGGCGTTTTCCGTCCAGATCGGACCGGATAATCACGTCGGTGCTGTTGTCGGCCAGCAACCGGTAGTTAGCCGCGCTCTCCCGCGCATCGCGCTCTGCCCTGCGTAAGCCAAGCTGTGCGACGACGATCTCCGCCAGATCGCGAAGCTGCCCCTGCTGCTGAGATGACAGCGTCCGCGGCACGCGGTCGATGATGCACAAGGAACCGAGCTGAATGCCGGGGGCGAGAACGAGCGGCGCGCCGGCATAGAAGCGGATATGCGGCTCGCCTGTGACGAGCGGATTGGTAGCAAACCGCACATCCTGTGTGGCATCCTCGATCACCAGTACCTCGTCCGAGAGGATGGTGTATGTGCAGAAGGAGACCTCACGCGGGGTCCCGCTCACGTCCAGTCCGCACGCGCCCTTGAATCGCTGCTCGGTCTCGCCGACGAGGGACACAAGCGCGATTGGCACGCCAAAGAGTGCCCGCGCGGTCCGGCACAGGGCATTGTACTGCGCCTCCGGGCCGGAGCTTATCTCATTGAGATCGTGCAACGCCTGGAGGCGGTTCACCTCGTTTGGGTGCAACGGATACATGAGTCCTCTGGCCGAGCCAGACCACGTAGCGCAGTCTCCCATCTGGCCCGCCTTCTAGCTGGCGAATATACCTTAAGACTCGGTTTCGTTACGTCGTGGGCAGCCGTCGAAGCAGGATCACGGCCGCGGAATGACGCAGCGTGATGCCAAGAGCTTGTCACCCCAACATGTGTTGCTTTTGTCTCGTTGAACGCGTGGCATACCCTGCGCTTCCCGGCGGACCGGAAGCGGTGGGCCAGCAAAGCGAACGAGGTCGTAAGGTAATTCGTCAGGATGTCACACGCTGGAACCCACGACGCTGCCCTCGTGGCACTCTCCATCCTGATCGCTGCTGCCGCTTCCTACACCGCACTCGACCTCGCGGCGCGCATGCGTGCCACCTCAGGCTGGTCCTGTCGCGCGTGGCTCGCCACCGCCGCTCTCGCCATGGGCGGAGGCATTTGGTCGATGCACTTCGTCGCCATGCTGGCCTTCAGCCTCCCCGGCCTTGAGGTCGGCTACGATCTGCGCCTGACCCTGCTCTCGTTGGTGCTACCCATCGCGGTCACGGGGCTTGCCTTCTTCGTCGTCAATCGGCCCGGCGCAGGACCGGCTGCCCTCTGCGTGAGCGGCCTCGTTATGGGGCTCGGCATCGCCGGCATGCACTACACCGGCATGGCGGCGATGCGCATGCCAGCCGACCTACGCTACGACCACCTCTGGGTCGCCATCTCGATCCTCATCGCAATCGGCGCAGCCGTCGCCGCGCTCTGGCTCGCCTTCCAGCAGACCGGTGTGAGGCTCCGGCTCCTGGCCGCCGCGGTCATGGGCTTTGCCGTGGCGGGCATGCACTACGCCGCGATGCAGGGCTCCGTGTTCAGCGCCCATGCTCCCATGGATCATGCGCACGGCACCGCGAGCGTAAACCAAACCTACCTCGCGCTCTGGGTCACCGGCACGACCTTTCTGATCCTCGTCCTGGCGCTCGCCGCAGCCATGTTCGACCGGCACCTCTCGCAGGCATCCGAGCACGAGGCCGCGGCCCTACGCGCGAGTGAGGAGCGCTTCCGCCTTCTGCTCCAGGGTGTGAAGGACTACGCCATCTTCATGCTCGACACTGAGGGCCGGATCGCCAACTGGAACGCAGGGGCTGAGCGCATCAAGGGCTACTCGGCCCAGGAGATTATCGGCAGCCACCTGTCTCGCTTCTACACGCCGGAGGACCTACAGGTCGGCTTTCCCGCAGCCGCGCTTGAGACCGCAGCCCAGGAGGGGCGATTCGAGGCCGAGGGCTGGCGGGTGCGCAAGGACGGCAGCCGCTTTTGGGCCAACGTGGTGATCGACGCGATCCGCGACGAACAGGGGCAGCTTGTAGGCTTCGCAAAAGTCACGCGCGACATCACCGAGCGCAAGCAGGCCCAGGAAGCTCTGGATCAAACCCGTGAAGCGCTGGCCCAAGCTCAGAAGATGGAGGCGGTGGGCCAACTCACGGGAGGGGTCGCGCACGACTTCAACAACCTCCTCATGGCGGTTCTCGGCAGCCTCGAACTGCTGCGGAAACGGCTGCCGGACGACCCGAAGCTCACACGCCTGCTCGACAATGCGGTTCAGGGCGCACAGCGCGGTGCTGCCCTGACACAGCGGATGCTGGCCTTTGCGCGACGGCAGGAGCTTACCCCAAAGGCGGTTGACCTGCCTCAACTCGTGCAGGGTATGACGGACCTGCTCCAGCGCTCGATTGGACCGCGGGTGCGCATCGAGACCCACTTCCCGCTTGGCCTACCGCGCGTGATGGTGGACGCGCATCAGTGTGAACTGGCGCTCCTCAACCTCACCGTGAACGCGCGCGATGCCATGCCCGAGGGCGGCACGATCACGATTGGAGGTCGAGAAGCGAGCGAGGAGGACGCGTCTGATTTGCCGGCAGGCCGTTACGTTTGCTTCTCGGTTGCGGACACCGGCACTGGCATGGATGGGGAGACCCTTGCTCGCGCGCAAGAGCCGTTCTTCACCACTAAAGGTGTCGGCAAGGGCACAGGGCTTGGTCTCTCGATGGTGCAGGGCTTAGCAGCGCAGTCAAATGGCCGTCTTTCGCTCAGGAGCCGTGTCGGCGTGGGGACCACCGCGGAGATGTGGTTTCCGGTGGCTAAGGCGGCGGTGGTACGAGCCGAGCCTGCGAGCGCCGTGCCTCTATCTCGTGTGCCGACGCGATCCCTGACCGTGCTGGTCGTCGATGATGATCCGCTGGTGCTGGAAAACACGGTGGCGATGCTGGAGGACTTAGGTCATCGCGTCATTCAGGCTCGGTCGGGCCAAGAGGCACTGGACTTTCTACGTCACCCGCAAGAGTTCGACCTCGTCATTACCGACCAAGCTATGCCGGGTATGACAGGAACGCAGTTGGCAGAGCAGATTGCGGTCGAGCGCTTTGGGATGCCGATCATCCTGGCCTCGGGTTACGCTGAGGCGCCGGCCGAACATCATCTGGTTCTGCCTCGGCTGAGCAAGCCCTTCGATCAGGCCACACTTGCTCTGGCTGTCGCCGACGCGCTTCACGCGGCCGAAGAGGCTGGCAAATTGGTCGCCTTCCGCTCCAGGGCGGCCGACGCTTGAATGGCGGAGGACTATGGCAGAGCCGTGCCTTCCTATGCCGCTAAGTTGGCTTGGAGTAAGCCTGCAAGATCGTCGAGTTCGTGGCCCGCTTCCCGCTCCTCCGGCATGGGCCGAGCCCATTGCTCGGTCGGGTGATCAATGGGGTTAGGCCCATTCAAATTCGTGATCTTGAGAAGGACGTTAGACGCGGCGACCAGATTGCCAGACGGGTCCCATAGCGGCGTTGGGTGGGGCATAAACGGGATGCGTGTACCATCCGGCTGCTCCAACACGACCTGCACGCCGCGCACGGGTCGCCCCTCCTTAATGGCTACGGCCATTGGGCACTCGTTGAGCGGCAGAGGCGTCCCATCAGCGGTGTAGATGCGCCAGCAGCCGCACCAGCGCGTCTTGCCGAGTTCGGGGCGGTAGCCCCAAAGGTCGGCTGCCGCATCGTTGTAGTAGGTCAGCCAGCCGTCCGCGTCTGTCGTGTAGACGGGGGACGTGAAATGCCGGAAGAGATCGGCGCGCGAGGGCTCATAGTTCCAGCCCCGGTCAGGGCCGCCGAATTCGAATTCGTTGTCGTCCGGAAACATGCTGCTCTCCCTCGACGGACGGGCGAGGAAATGCCCGTCAAAGCATTCCGGTCGCCCCCCTCTGTCGCGGGTGCCTGCCAACCGATACCAACGGTACGTTGGCACTCTCGGCTCGTCAGTGACGCAGGATGCGTCGCACTCCAGATCGTCCAACGATACGAGATTGTGCCTCGGAGCTTCCGGGGGCGGTCGCACCTCGACGCCATAACCGGCTCACGCCAGCCTGGGCTCTCCCGCATTGCCTTGCACGGACACCATTGTCTCGCACGGACTGAAGCCCTATTCAATAGCGGCCCGAATACTCAATTGCTGGGAGAAGATGGAATTCTTCCCCATCTCGGACTTGAGCGCAATTTAATTGCTGCCTCCGGACGGAAGAATTTTCTGCCGAGAACATGGTTCAACTACAGATCGCAGTTATGCGCCCTCAGATCGAATGGGCCTTCGGTATAGATGTGTATGCTACGGGCCTCTAATCGCGTGAATTCGCTGCTAGACTCGCTTCCGTGACAAGATGTAGATGACCCGTCTCCACTTGCAGGCTCGTGGGCGGGGTATCGGCTTCGCTGGCCCACGCGGAGCCCGCATCCGCGGTCACCTCGCCGCCCTATGCTCGCCGATCCGCTCACCCGACCCTCGACGCCGATCTCGTCCCAGATCCTCGCACCCACCCTTGGTGCCGATCATCGAGGTCATGGTCGCCCGCATCGTCCGCGCCAGTTATTGGTCGAACGCGGGGGTGACCG